>DASYSH010000514.1:0-2977 GCA_036003525.1 Gemmatimonadaceae bacterium
TGTGGAATAGAACAATGTGAGGAGTGAGGGGGAAGATCAGTGAGGAGTGAGGGGGAAGATCAGTGAGGAGTGAGGCGGAAGATCAGTGAGGAGTGGGGTAAAGTGGCGAGGACTCGTGCCCTCTCACTGATCCTCCCCCTCACCTTACTGATCTTCCCCCTCACTCCTCACTAAAACCCCTCAGTCATGACTGACGCGCCGCCCCCTTTCACTACTTCAAGAAGGTCGCCGGCTCATGGAACTCCATTCCAAACGCCTCGGCGACGCCGCGGTACGTCACCTTCCCATCCACGACGTTCAGTCCCTTGAGCAAAGCCGGCGATTCAGCCAGCGCTTTCTTCCATCCCTTGTTCGCCAGCGTGAGCGCGTACGGGAACGTCGCGTTGGTCAGCGCGAGCGTCGACGTGCGCGGCACGCCGCCCGGCATGTTCGCCACGCCGTAGTGAATCACTTCGTCGACCACGTACGTCGGGTTCTCGTGCGTCGTCGCGTGGATCGTCTCGACGCAGCCGCCCTGGTCGATCGCAACGTCCACGATTACCGAGCCGGGACGCATCGTCTTGAGATCGCCCTTGCGGATCAGCTTCGGGGCGACGGCGCCCGGAATCAGCACGCCACCGACGACGAGATCCGCCGTCGAGATCTGCTCGAGAATGTTGTGGCGGTTCGAAAAGATCAGCTGCACGTTCGCGGGCATCACGTCGCTCAGATAGCGCAGACGCTCCAGGTTCGTATCGAGGATCGTCACCTTCGCGCCCATGCCGGCGGCCATCTTCGCCGCGTTGATGCCGACGATTCCGCCGCCGAGAATGACCACCTTCGCCGGCGGCACGCCCGGGACGCCGCCGAGCAGCACGCCGCGGCCGCCGTAGAGTTTCTCGAGATATTTCGCGCCCTCCTGCACCGCCATGCGGCCCGCGACTTCAGACATCGGCACGAGCAGCGGAAGCTCCCGGTTCGGCGTCTCGACGGTCTCGTACGCGATGCAAACGGCACCGGACGCCATGTGGGCCTTCGTCAGTTTTTCATCGGCGGCGAAATGGAAATACGTGAAGATCGCCTGCCCCTTCTTCATGCGCTTCCACTCCGGCTCGATCGGCTCCTTCACTTTCATGATCATGTCCGCATCTGCCCACGTCGCGTCGGCGTTCGGCGCGATCTTCGCGCCAACCGCCGTGTACTGGTCGTCGGTGAATCCGCTGCCGATGCCGGCGCCGGTTTCGACGAGAACAGAATGACCCGCCGCCACGAGCGCTTCCGCGCCGGCCGGCACGAGGCTCACGCGATTCTCGTTCGTTTTGATTTCCTTCGGTACGCCGATCTTCATGATGAGCTCGCCATTTGTAGAGTGATGGTGTCGTGTCGGTCTTCGGACTTCGGTCTGCGGTCCTACTGCGGCCCGAGACTTACCAGCGTTTGCCGCTCCGGCGGAAAGAACTCGGCACAAACTGCTTTCGTGTCATCAACCGTGATCGCATCGATCTTCGCCAGCACTTCATCGATCGGCACGAACGGCTCGCCGAACAATTCGACGCCCGCCGCGCGGTACATGCGGCTCGAAACGCTTTCCATCGAGAGCGTGACCTGGCCCTTCAGCTGCTGCTTGCCCATCTGCAATTCCGCCTCCGGGATGCCTTCCGCGGTCAGACGCGCAAGTTCCTCGCGCACCGCCGCGGTCGCCTGACCGGCGGTCTCCGGAGCGGTCGCGACGTACACGCCGTGCATTCCCATGTTCACATGAAAGCTCTGGAAAGTGTACACGGAATATGCGAGACCGAGTTCTTCGCGAATGCGCTGAAACAACCGCGAGCTCATTCCGCCGCCGAGCAGCGTGTCGATGAGCATCAGCGGATAGCGGCGCGGATCCGCGTGCGCGACAGTCGACGAACCGAACACGAGATGCGTTTGCTGCGAGTCGCGCTCGATGTGCCGCTCGCTCGCCGGCGCCGTGACCGGCTTGGCGACTTCGAGCCGCTTCGCATCTCCCGCCGGGATGTCGTGCCAGCCGCTGCGCTCCAGCTCGGCGAGAAGATCCGCGTGCTCGATGTTTCCGCTCGCAGCGACGACGACCTGCGACGGATGATACGCGCGCGCATGCAGCGCGCGGACGGTGTCGATCTTCATCGACTCGACCGTGTCGCGGGTTCCGAGAATCGAGTACCCGTACGGATGCGAGCCCCACAGCGCTTCGTTGTGCAGCTCGAATACGATGTCGTCGGGCGAATCTTCGACCATCGCGATTTCCTCGAGCACGACTTTCCGCTCGAGATTCAAATCATCGGAACGCATCGCCGGACGAAAAACCAGATCGGCAATCACGTCGGCCGCCTGCGGCAGATGTTCGTCGAGCACACGGGCCTGGAAGCAGGTGTGCTCGCGCGCGGTGTACGCGTCCAGCGATCCGCCGAGCGATTCGAGCGCCGACGCGATTTCCCTCGCGCTGCGATTGCGCGTGCCCTTGAAGACGAGGTGCTCGAGCATGTGCGAAACGCCCATCTCCTCACGCTGCTCGTGCATCGACGCCGCGCGCACCCAGGCGCCAATAGCGATCGACCGCACTCCCGGATATGGCTCCGAGAGTACGGTCAATCCATTCGGCAGTACTGTGCGTTCGACTCCGCTTTCTGTCATCAGCAAGGCTGAATGGTCAGCCACGAATTTTACCGGCCGCGGCCGCCACGCCCGCCGCGTCCGCCACGATCGCCGCCTTCGCGACGCGGACGCTCCTCACGCGGCGCGGCCGGGGCATCGCCGCCGGCTGCGCCGGTCGCGTCGGAGTACGCCGGCTCCGCTGCCGCGCCATCTGCGCCCGGCTTCGGAATCAGCGCCTTCATCGACAAGCGGAGACGGCCGCGCTCATCGCGCTCGATGACCTTCACGCGCACGCGATCGCCCTTCTTGACGACGTCTTCGGTCTTCTCGGTGCGGCCGTGCTGCAGTTCGGAAATGTGCACGAGCCCCTCCGAACCCGGCCTGA
>DASYSH010000515.1:0-1923 GCA_036003525.1 Gemmatimonadaceae bacterium
CGTATCGATCACAGTCGGCACCTCGCGCCGGCCGTACACCGCAAAAATGCTCGTCGCCACGCCGATGCAGAGAATCGCGTTCATCGTCACGCCGGCCAGCAGGATCACGACGCGCGCGTACGCCGGCTTCGATTCGAACCAGCGGTCCGCGGGCACCGGTTTCGGGCCGTGCGGCACCATCGCATCGACATCCCAATTGGGATCGAGTTCGGCGCCTTCCTTCAGCGTCTCGTTGCCGCCTTCGAGCATCGACGACGTTTCATCGTTCTTCGACGCCATGCGCACGTAGCCGCCGATCGGCAGCATTGAAATCACATACTCGGTTTCGGCGCCGTGGCGGCGGAACTTCAGCAGCGGCTTTCCCCATCCGAGCGAAAAGCGCGGCGCATACACGCCAAACGCCTTCGCCGCAAGAAAATGGCCGAACTCGTGCACGAATACGACGATGCCGAGAACGACGAGGGGAGCGAGATATGCCAGCATCAGCTGCGCTCCGCGCGAGCCATGACGTGAGCGCGCGCCGCGGCGTCGGCCGCGAGCAGCGACACCTTATCCTGCCCGCTCATCGAGCCGAGCTGCGCAAGCGCCGCGTCGATACTCGCTGCGATGTCCGCAAATTGCATTTTCCCCTCGAGAAATAGCGCGACCGCCTGTTCGTTCGCTGCGTTGAATACGGCGGGAGCGGCGCCCCCGTTTCGCGCCGCCTCGAGTCCGAGCCGGAGCGCGGGAAAGTCCGCGAGCCGCACAGGTTCGAATGTCAGCGGTGAATGCGCAACGGGATCAAACCGTGGTACCCCGTCGTCGCTCACGCGTTCAGGGTGCGTGAGCGCATAGAGCACCGGCAACTCCATCGAGGGCACGCCCATCTGCGCGAGCACGCTGCCGTCTACGAACTCGACCATCGAGTGCACCACGCTCTGCGGGTGCACCACGACTTCGATGTTCGCGTACGGAATTCCAAAGAGAAAATGCGCTTCGATCACCTCGAGCGCCTTGTTGGCGAGCGTCGCGCTGTCGACCGTGATCTTTCGGCCCATCGACCATGTCGGATGACGCAGCGCATCGGCGAGCGTCGCGGCGCCGATCGCTTCGGGCGTCCACGTTCGGAACGGGCCGCCGCTCGCCGTGATGATCAGACGGCGCACATCGGCGCAGTCACGCCGTCCGAGGCACTGGAGAATCGCCGAGTGCTCGCTGTCGACCGGCACGATCTCACCGCCGCTTCGCGCGCACGCGGCGGCGGCGAGTTCGCCGGCGACGACGAGCGTTTCCTTGTTCGCGAGCGCGACGCGCTTCCCCGCTTCGAGCGCGGCGAGTGTCGCGTCGAGTCCCGCGGCGCCGACGACGGCATTGAGCACGATGTCGACGTCATCCCGCGTCGCGGCGTCGACCAGTGAACCCGCGCCCAAATGCCACGTCGACGGCGGCTTCACACCATTCGGACTCACCAGTCCGACGTATGACGGATTCGTCTGCGCGGCCTGCACCGCGAGCAGCTCCGAATTTCCAAACGCGGTCAGTGCGGCGACATGAAAGCGTCCGGGCTGCCGCGCGATTACCCGGAGCGCTGTCGTGCCGATGGAACCGGTTGACCCGAGGATCGCCACACCGCGGCTTCGTCGCCGCTCGCCGGTCATCTCGGTACCGGAATCAGCAGCCAGCTCAGGAGCGCGTACGAAACGGGAAGCGTGAACAGCAGCGAATCGATGCGATCGAGCATTCCGCCGTGACCCGGAATGAGATGCGAACTGTCTTTCACTCCCGCCTGACGCTTGAGCATCGACTCCACCAGATCACCGATTTGTCCCGCCACGCTCACGACGATCGCGAAGAGAATCGCGCCCTGCAGCAGCATGCCAAGCTGCGCCTGCGGGCGCAGCGTGTATCGCTCGTACAGCAGCGCGATGACGATCGCCATCACGA
>DASYSH010000516.1:0-5032 GCA_036003525.1 Gemmatimonadaceae bacterium
CCATGGCGAGCGTGATATGAGCGGACGCGGCGCCCGTCGGCGATTCGCTGCACGCGATCAGTAGGATCGCCGGAACGCAGATGAGCCGCGAAAATTCCGCTCGGCGGGGAACTTTCACCGCGACACAGACGAGGCGGCGCCCGTCTCTGAGAATGTGAAAGGAAGCACGGCACCGTTCGCGAGCGGTATGTACGCAACGAGTGTGTTCGTCCCGGGTGTGCCGCCCAGCGTCCAACTCGCGGGCCTCGCGATTCCGTCTGATCCGGTTTTGGTCGCCGCGCCGGTGATCACGCCCGCGCCACCGGTCACGACGAAAACGATGCTCACGCCAGGGACAGGATTGGCGAAAATGTCGGTAACTTTCATCGCAGGCAACGTCACGAGCGACGAGCCGGCTGCCACAGTCTGCGTATCGCCCGCGATCTTCGTGTATCCGTACGGCGAATCGGGAAGCGCAGTCGCGACGAAAACAATCGGCGCCGCACCTGGAATCATCGCCGTGACCGAGTCGGGCCCTGCAAGAGAACGAAGCGCCCACTTGAGCTTCGCAATACCGGACGAGTCGGTGAACACAGTATCCACGCCGACACCGCCGAACTTGTGATATCCGAGCGCATCCCACTCGACAAAGTCCGGCGATGTGTTGAACACCACGGCGACTCCGGCCACCGGCTGCGAATTTCGCGTGACGATTACGGTGGGGCTGATCGGCACCGTGCGATGGACGATCGCGACCTGACCGTCGCCCGCGACCGCGGCGATCATGAGCGGTGCGGCCGGCACGACCGCCATCGGCGGTTTGTCGCACGCAGTGAGCAACAGAACTGAAACGAGCAGAAAACGCATGGAGCGACCGGGATTGGGAAACGCCTGTCCATATAGGCCTACCCCCGGATTGCACCGCGGTGTCACGAAATTGCGGCCGGATCCGTGATTCGGTACACGACGCAATCCGCGCCGAGTGAGTTCAGCCGGTTCGCGATCTGAATTCCGCCGATTTTCCCGACCGCTTTCTGAGATCGGATATTTTGGGGACCGATCAGGAACACGACGTTCCTCACGAACTTGAACGCGTGAGCGAGCATCAGCTGCTTCATTTCACCGTTGTATTTCCCGCCCCAGTGCGATCGCGCGAGAAAGGTCCAGCCGATTTCCACTTCGCTGTTCGCTTCGTCGTAACCGTAGTAGCGTGACGAACCGATCACCGTCCCATCTTTCGCATCGAGCGCGACCAGCGCGCCACCGGATCCGAGCGCGTCGTTGAAGAATTTCGTGAACTCGTCCCGCTCGTAGCGGGTCTTCGCAGGATGCTGTTCCCAGATCAGCGGATCAGAGCCGGCGGCAAAGAGCGCGTCGAAGTCATCGGCGCGCAGCGGACGCAACTCAATCAGCACGCCCTTGAGTTCCGGCTGACGATCGAACGCCACAGCTAGTGATCCCGCAATCCGCCGAGCGACACGCGCGCGCCTGCTCCGTTCGCGATCGCTTTCGTATGAATGTGCCGCAGCGCGGCGACATCCTCGACCGCGAGCCCAAGCGATTTGAACAGCGTGATATCGTCGCGGTTCACGCGGCCCGTCACCGAGCCTGCGAGCAGATCGCCGAGTTCGCCAAGGATATGCGCATCAGTAACGGCGCCTTCGCCGCGTGGCACGAGAAAGTCGCCAGCTTCAGCGAGCGTCGACTCGCGGCGATCCACAAACAGCCGCGATCTCACCACTGTCGCGGTATCGAGCTCGCGCGCCGTGGGGATCGACGCGCCAACGGCGTTCACGTGCGTACCAGGCGAAAGCCACGCGCCCTCGAGCACCGGCGTGCGCGAGGCGGTGATCGTGCACACGACATCAGCGCCCTCGACCGCCGCGCGCGCGCTGTCCACTGCCACCACGTCGATTCCAAACTGCTTCGCCGCGCGCGCGGCGAAATCCTTCGCGCGCTCGCCGGAGCGCGTCCACACACGGACACGCTTGATGTCCCTCACGCACTTCACCGCGTCGAGGTGCGTCATCGCCAGCACGCCCGCGCCGAGCAGCGCGAGCTCCTTTGCGTCGTCACGCGCGAGCAGTCGCGTCGCGAGCCCAGACACCGCCGCGGTGCGAATCGACGTAATCGTCGACGCGTCCGCTATCGCGAGCAGCTTCCCGTGCTCGGCGTCAAACAGCAGCACGACACCGATGTGCGAATCGTACGGAGTCGAATCGTTGCCCGGAAACACCGTGATGATCTTCGCGCCGAGCGACGCGCCGGCTCCCCTGCCGACAATTGCAGGCATCGCCGCGAACGCATTCGGTGTGCCGTCGAGCCGCATCACGGTGCGAAGCGGCAGCACGCTCGTGCCATCCGTGACCGAGCTGAGGGCGCTCACCATGACTTCGATGCATTCGCTCATCGGCAGCAGCGCGCGCACGTCGGCGTCGGAAATCAGCAGAGTTTCGAGTTCTTTCATAGAGAGGAAGCTGTCCAGTGACGCCGTCCGGTGGAAGAGCTATGTTCTCACCGAGTTCACTTCCCCCATTGGGATCACGATGCGCCGATTCGCCGTCCTCGTTCTGTCCGCCGCAATTTCCACCGCGGCCGCCGCGCAAACGCGTGTCTTCACGCACGCCGACACGCTTCGCGGCTCGAACACGCCCGAACGCGCGTGGTGGGACGCGACATTCTACGATTTGCACGTCAAAGTGAATCCGGCCGACAGCAGCATCGTCGGCGCCAACGGCATCACATACAAAGTTTTGAAACCGGCGAGCGTGATGCAGATCGACCTGCAGCCGCCGCTCGAAGTCGACAGCATGGTGCAAAGCGGGAAGCACGTCGAGTTCCGCCGCGACGGCAACGCGTTCTTCGCGACGCTCACCGCGCCGCAGCGCACGGGCGATCACAACACGGTCTGGGTCTACTATCACGGCGCGTATCGTCCGCGCGCGGCAGCGGCCGGAGGCCGAGGCGGCGGCGGACCATTCCACTGGGACGTGGATACTCTCGGCAAACCGTGGATTGCCACATCTGACGAAGGCCCCGGCGGCAGCACCTGGTGGCCGCTCAAGGATATTCCGGCCGACGAACCCGACAGCCAGCGCATCGCGATCACCGTCCCCGATCCGCTCATCGATATATCCAACGGTCGGCTCCGTTCGACCACGCACAATCCGGATCACACGACGACCTTCGAATGGTTCGTCTCGAATCCAATCAACAGCTACGACGTCGCGATAAACATGAGCGCGAGTTACGTGCCGGTGCGCGACACATTCAACGGCGCGAACGGTCCGCTCACGATTGAGTTTTGGCCGCTCGCAATTCATAAGGCGGATGCGACCGCATTGATGCCGCAGGTCAAAACAATGCTGGGCTGCTTCGAAAAATGGTTCGGGCCGTATCCGTGGTACAAAGACGGCTACAAACTGATCGAAGTGTCGTATCTCGGAATGGAGCACCAGAGCGGAATCGCGTACGGTAACAAGTATCTGCCGGGGTACATCGGCCGCGATCTCTCGAAGACGGGCGAAGGCATGAGCTGGGATTACATCGTCGTGCACGAGAGCGCGCACGAATGGTGGGGCAACAACATCAGCTCCAAAGATCACGCCGACATGTGGATCCACGAGAGTTTCGGGATGTACGCCGAGGCGATTTATCTCGAGTGCGTGAAGGATCAGGCGGCGGGGACCCGCTATCTCGTCGGCGTACGCGGCAACATCAAGAACGATTCACCGATCATCGGCACCTACGGCGTCAACGACACGCCGCGCTCGCAGGACCGGTATTACAAGGGTTCGAACATGCTCATGACCATTCGCGCCCTCGTCGACAACGACGCGCGCTGGCTGGCCACGCTGCGCGGACTCAACTCGACGTTCTGGCACCAGACCGTCACCGCGAAGGACATCCGCGACTACATGAGCAAGAACACCGGCACCGATCTCTCCAAAATCTTCACGCAGTATCAGGAGACGACGATGATCCCGACGCTCGAATACCGCAGCGACGGAAAGACTTTTTCATATCACTGGACGAACGTGATTCCGGGATTCGACATGCCCGTTCGTGTCGGCCTCGCCGGCGACAGCACGCACTTCACGCGCATCACGCCGACGGCCGCGTGGCAGGCCATGCCGTCATCGTTCGGCGACACAAGCGCGGTGATCATCGACCCCGCGTTCTATGTGAACGCGAGCCGCGCTCGTCCGTAACAATCCCAGAGGAGACAAATGCAGCTGCCCATCATCGCCATGAACTTTGTCTACGCCATTCTTGGCGTGGTGCTCATGTACGTCACCTATCGCGTGATCGACATCCTTACGCCGCAGGTCGATTTCCACGTCGAGCTGAAAAAAGGAAATGTCGCGGTCGCGATTTTTCTCGGCGCGATTTTCATTGCGATCGGGATGATTGTGGGACGGGCGCTGAACTAGCGCGCTGCGAACGCTCTAGAGAATCGCGGAGAGCGGAAGCGAGAATCCTGGAAGGACGTCTTCGCCATCGAGAGACTCTTCGGGCGAAAGCAACGCCTCCGTGCCGTCAGCGCGATACACGCGCGCTGTGCGGCGGATTGGATCGACGATCCACACAAGACGCGTTCCCGCCCGCAGCCAGTCGCCAATCTTGGTGAGGACTTCGCCGGGCCGATCGTCGGGAGACAATATCTCGACTGCAAGGTCGGGTGCGAACTCGGCGTACCCGCGCGGCAGCGGATTCGGCACGCGATCACGATGGACGAACCCCGCGTCCGGCGCGCGGACGGTATCAGGATTGCGTTCGAGCGTAAAGCCGGTCTCTGCAGCGAATGTCACCCCGAGTCCCGCCGCATCGACGAAGTTGCCGATGCGGCCGGCGATCCGCGATGCAACGACGCCGTGCGCAAAGCCTGCTGGCTCGCGCACGATGAGCTTGCCGCGCACAAGCTCAACGCGCTTATCGGGAATGCTCAGGAGCAGAAGCTCCTCGGCCGTCATCGTCGCCGGTGCCATGTCCGGAATGTATGTGCGCATGTCCGTCATGCAATAACTTTGGCGGACGGCGTCACTCGATAGTC
>DASYSH010000517.1:0-2781 GCA_036003525.1 Gemmatimonadaceae bacterium
CGCGGGTGGCAACTGTTCCGGTATCGGTCACGATCCCCGCTGGGAACAACTACGCGTACTTCGGAGTTACCGGCCAGGACACGCTCGGCACGATTCAGGTCACTGCGACCGCGACAGGGTACAACGCGTCGTCGTCGAATATCCAGGTGACGGCGCCGAAGTTCATCGTCAGCACGTCGACGACGCTGAACACGACGTCGCAGGCGCAGACGCTGACCATCTACGCCGCGGACGCGAACGGAAATACGCATTACACGAACGAGAATGTCACGGTCAGCCTCGCCTCATCGGCGCCGGGCGTGGCGACGATCGACTCCGCAGGCCCGGGAGTGACGATCGTCGCCGGCAACTACTACACGCAGGCGGCAAGCTGGAAACCGGTCGCGGTCGGCACGGCCCAGCTCTCGATGACCGACGGCAGAGCCGCGTTCTATAAGTACAACACCGCGACAGTGAACATCGCGGTCGTCACTCCGACGCTCAATTTCGGTTTCGCCAATACGTCGCTGGGAATCGGCCAGTACATCGACAACGAGTACGTGTACACGCCGGATTACATGACGTCCTCGGTCGCTGTTTCGTTCTCGCATCTCGGGACTTCGCACGCGAGCACGCTCGTGAGCGGCTCACCTGTGTCGAGCGTAACGATCTCCAGCGGAAGCAACATCGGCTACTTCCGCCTGCTCGGCGTCTCGGCCGGCATCGACAGTCTCGTCGGCACGCTTTCGTCGCCGCTCCACAATCCAGCGACCACGGCGACGACCGTTGGACTCGGACGCATCGATCCGATCTCGGGGTGGCCCGGATCGATCAATGCGGGCGACTCGGTCCAAGTCACGCTTTATGCGCGTGATCCGGCGCAGAACGCGCGCAATGTGCAGGCCGCGACGGTATTCACGCTCGCGCCCAACTCGCATATCCAGTTTGTGTCCGGCGGTGTATCGAGTACGGTGATCACATCCGCGACGATTCCCGCCGACGGCTACTATGTGCAGTTCTACCTGAAGGGTGTCAGTTCCGGCACCGGCAGCGCGACCATTACGTCGGCGAACTATGTCACTTACACGAACACGGTAACCGTTCCATGACGCCGCGCATCGTATCGATCGGCATGGCAGCGGTAATGGCGCTTGGCTCCGCAGAGTTGCGCGCTCAACAGTCGCCCCCGTCGCCGCCGTCTGCGCCGCCACCGCAGCAGGTGGTCGCGCCTCCGCTCCGCCAGCCGGCAAAGGCTCCGCCCCCGCCGTCGGGAGCGCCCATGCCCGCAGCGCAGCGCGCCGCCGTGCCCGCCATAGTGCGTCCGATGAAGCGCGAGAGCGCGCCGCCGGATTCCGTTCGCCCGGTTGCAGCCGCCAAGCCCGTCATTCGCCCGCTAACAACGAAGTCCCCGCCGCCCCCGGCGCCGCTGACGACCGCCGCGCGCATCGCAGCCGCCGATCGAACCGTCGCGCCTGCCCGTACCGCACCCATCGGCGCGACGATGCAGTGCAAGGACGGCACGTATCTGACGGGAGCGCCCTCAGCGGGCCGTTGCTCGAATAACGGCGGAATAGCCGCGATTTATCCGGCTCAGCCGGCCGCGCCGGCGGCGAGACCCCAGCCCCAGCGCAAACAGCCGTAGTTACTGGACTTTGCCCGGTGTTTTGCCCCGCGTGACGTGCGTCACAACAAGAGAGCGACCCTCTCCCTTGTCGGCCGCAGTCTGACACCCGTAGTTTAGCTCTCTCTGGATTGACCCCCCGTTGCGACCGCGCCCCCACGGCCCGGCCGCGGCATTCCCCCGCCCCACCAGATGCGCGACTCCAACGGCCTGTCCCGTCAGGCGCCGATGCGCCGCTTGTTCGTTCTTTCCCTCATGTTCGTCGCGGCAATTCTCAGCTGCGGAAAGGACGTCACCGGGCCCCTCGGCGCCGCGGCGCGCTACGTGCGCGGACTCGCGTTCAATCCGGTTTTCCCGGCCGTGTTTCAGGAGGCGGGCGGCGCGAGTTCCGGCGTCGTGCAGTTCAGCAAAGTGCACGTGGTCCTCCATCATACCGACGGCAGCGTTGCACTCGATACGACAATTGATTTTCCCGCCGGTGCCGACTCGCTCACGGTCGACCTGACGGTCAAGCTGCTCGACGGCGCGCCCGCGACCGGCGAGCCGATGACGCTCAATCTTGGCTATCTCAACGCCGCAGGCGACACCGTATTCAAGGGCGGACCCGTTTCGCTCACCGCAGCGCCCCCATCCACGACCGGCGCGCCGAGCCCGCCAGTGCAAGTTCCGGTGTCGTACACGGGCCCCGGATCAACGGCGACGACCGTCGTCATTGCGCAGCACGCGGGAACCGCTGTCGCCGGCGCCGGCTTCACTTTCCTCGCGGTCGCAAAAGATCAGAACGGCGTCGTGCTTCCGAACGCGCCGATCATCTGGAACTCACTCGATCCCGCGATCGCAAGCGTCAACTCTCCCGCCGCCGGCGTCGTCACTGCGCACGACGTGCGCGGCACCGCGCGCATCATCGCGCAGCTCTTCTCGGGCGGCGCTGACACCGCGACGCTCGCGGTAACGCTGCCGGCGTCGCAGCTGATCCTGCAGTCCGGCAACGCGCAGACGGGCACGGTCGGCACGAACCTCGCGCAGCCGCTCGTCGTGAAGGTCGCGGCGTCCGACGGCGTCGGCGTTCAGGGCACGACCGTGACCTTCGCCGTCGCGTCGGGCGGTGGCTCGGTCACGAACACGAGCGCGGTCTCCGATGCGAACGGTCTCGCGCAGACGACGTTCAAGCTCGGAACCGG
>DASYSH010000518.1:0-4500 GCA_036003525.1 Gemmatimonadaceae bacterium
CTTGGCCGCGGCCCGGGATCGGGCACGGGCAAAACGTCGGGCAAGGGCCATAAGGGTATCAAGGCGCGTTCGGGCCATCACGGCCACGGCGGTAACAAGCCGCACTTCGAAGGCGGCCAGATGCCGCTGACGCGGCGCGTGCCGAAGCGCGGATTCACGAATCCATTCCGCATCGAGTCGCAGGTCGTGCATCTCCTGGATCTCGCGCTGCTGCCGAAGGGCGCGGAAGTGACCCGTGAGACGCTCGCCGCGGCCGGACTGATTCGCTCGGCCAAGGGCCATGCGAAGCTGCTGGCGAACGGAGAGATCACGCACGCGGTGACGGTGCGTGGAATTAAGATGAGCGCCGCGGCCCGCGAGAAAATCGTGGCGGCCGGCGGTCGCGTCGAGGAGTAACACCAGCACATGGCCCAGGCCAACGCGACTCAGGCGCTCGCGAACATTCGCAAGACGCCGGAGCTCTGGCAGAAGATCACGTTCACGTTCATCTGCCTGGTGATCTACCGGGTGGGTTCGCACGTCGCGGCCCCGGGCGTCGACGTGCAGTCGATGGTCGACTACTTCCAGTCGCAGAACAAGAGCGGCGGCGGACTGCTCGGTCTCTACGATTTGTTCGTCGGCGGCAATCTGTCGCGCGCGACGATTTTCGCGCTCGGCATCATGCCGTACATCTCGGCGTCCATCTTCTCGCAGATCGGCGCAGCGGTGATTCCGTCGCTCGACAAGATGCAGAAGGACGAAGAGGGCCGGAAAAAGATCACGCAGTGGACGCGCTACGCGACGATTGTGCTCGCGGCGGTGCAGGGATACGGATTCTCGCTGTTCGTCGAGAGCGTGCAGGGCGCGGTGGCGACGCCGGGCTTCGGCTTCAAGCTGCAGATGACCTTCGTGCTCACCACCGGCGCCATGTTCGTCATGTGGCTCGGCGAGCAGATCACGGAGCGCGGCCTCGGCAACGGCGCCTCGCTGATGATTTTCTTCTCGATCGTCGAGCGCTTCTGGCCCGCGATCGGTGACACGTACACTTTCTATACGACCGGCGCGACGAACCTGCTCGCGCTGATCGCGCTCGGATTCTTGATGGTCGCGGTCGTCGCGGGTGTGGTGACGATCACGATCGCGGCGCGTCGCATCGCCATCCAGATCCCGCAGCGCTCGATGGCGCGCGGCCGGATGCGCGAGGCGGCGAAGAACTTCATTCCGCTGCGCATCAATTCGGCCGGCGTGATGCCGATCATCTTCGCGTCCTCGCTGATTGTCATTCCCGGCGCGCTCGCGCAGGCAATGGGCAACGACACACTGAAGAGCGTTGCGGATTTCCTGATGCCAGGCACGTTGGCGTACGGCATTCTGACCGCGATCCTGATCCTGTTCTTCACCTATTTCTACACGTCGATCATTTTCAACCCGATCGACCTCGCGGAAAATCTGAAGAAGCAGGGCGGATTCATTCCGGGCATCAAGCCGGGTGCGAAGACGGCGGATTATATCGACCATGTCGTCATGCGCATCACGCTGCCGGGCGCGATTTTCCTGACGCTCATCGCGCTGCTCCCAATCTGGATCGGCGGCTTCATCAATGTAAATTTCCGGTTCGGCGGCACGTCGCTGCTGATCGTCGTCGGTGTTGCGCTGGACACGCTCGCGCAAATGCAGCAGCACCTTCTGCTCCGGAAGTACGACGGATTTATGAAGAAGGGACGCGTCCGCTTCCGCGGGCGCACGCAGGGCGGCTTCTAAAGCGATCGCCCAATGATCGTTGTGCTGCTCGGGCCTCCGGGTGCCGGCAAGGGGACGCAGGGGGAGCGGATCGCCGCTGACCTCGGCGTCCCCAAGATTTCTACCGGCGACGTCATTCGCGCGGCGATCGCCGCGGGCACTCCGCTCGGACTGAAAGCGAAGGCCGCGTACGACCGCGGCGATCTCGTAACCGACGACGTCATCATGGGTATAATTCGTGAGACGATCGCGGCGCCGCAGCAGGCGCGCGGCGCAATTCTCGACGGCGTCGTCCGCACGGTGCCGCAGGCGGAAGGGTTATCCGAAGTGCTGAAGACGCCCGGACGCAAACTCGACGTGGTGATGCTCTTCGAAATTCCGGACGAGCTGCTCGTATCGCGGCTCAGCGCGCGCACCGTGTGCGACGCATGCTCGACGCCGTTTACCGGGCGCGAGCCGGGCGAGGTGCACGCCGAATGCGCGAAGACGCCGAAAGGCCACCTGATGCGCCGCAAGGATGACGAGCCCGATGCCGTGCGCAATCGCCTGCGCGTCTATCAGGAGCAGACCGCGCCGGTGATCGCGTGGTATGAGTCGCACGGCGCGAACATCGCGCGCATCGATGCGGTCGGCACGATGGAAGAAGTTGCGGGCCGGGCGCGCAAGGCTGTCGGATTGAGCTGATGGTACAGCTCAAATCACCGAGAGAGATCGAGACGATGGCCGCGGGTGGACAGATCCTCGCGGCGACCCATCAGGCGGTGCGCGCGGCGATCAAGCCCGGCGTGACGACGATGGAACTCGATCGGGTCGCCGAAGATTTCATTCGTTCGCACGACGGCGCGACGCCGAGCTTCAAGGGACTCTACGGATTTCCGGCGACGATCTGCTCGTCGATCAATGAAGAGATCGTGCACGGAATTCCGTCGGCAAAGCGCGTGCTCAAGGAAGGCGACGTGATTTCGGTCGACATCGGCGTCTTTTACGGCGGGATGCACACGGATTCCGCTAACACATGGGCGGTCGGCGCGATCGATGAGAAGTCGGCGAAGCTGTTGCGCGTCACCAAGGAGGCGCTCGAAGCGGGACTCGCAGCTGCGGTCGTGGGCAATCATGTCGGCGACATCGGAAACGCGATCGAGACGGTCGTGCTCAAGGGCGGATTCGCGGTCGTGCGCGAACTCGTGGGGCACGGCGTCGGACAGTCGATGCACGAGGAGCCGCAGGTGCCGAATCACGGCAAGCCGAAACGCGGAATGAAGCTGGTGCACGGACTCACCATCGCGATCGAACCGATGGTGAATGCGGGGAGCCCGAACACGCGGACGCTCGGTGACAAGTGGACGGTGATCACGGTGGATGGATCACGGTCGGCGCACTTTGAGCATACGGTTGCTGTTCTCAACGACGGACCGCGGGTTCTTACGCGCTGAGTTGTCGCTGGCGAAAACCTTGTTTCGCCCTCAATTCGATTCAGCGCCCATAGCTCAAGCTCCAAGGTCATGGGTTGGGAGTTTCAGTACTCGCCTTTCGAAGCGCAGAGCTCGCAGTTGTAATAGCACGCAGTTCCGAAGGACGAGTTCTGACACTCCCGACCCGTGAGCCATCGGCTTGAACTGCCAGCTCCGGGCACGCGTACGAAACAACCTCGGCGGTAGCGACAGCTAGCCTCGCCGCTGTCTGCTCGAAGTCACTTGTCAGCGACTGTCTCCGCAACGACATCGTCGAATGTTCGAGCCACGATGTATTTCGCCGGCCGCTCCGTCACGCGCATCGCTTTGAAGTGCTCGCGGCCGCATGCGATTTTCGCACTCTCGGATTCGCGCAAGCTTTCCTGTGAGACGCTCCCCTTGGTTTCCACGACGAAGTAGACACGCTCACCCTCGTCGTTTTCAATTAGCACCGCCCAATCCGGATTGTACGGGCCGAGCGGCGTCGGAATTTCGAACCAGCCGGGGAGCTTCGTGAAAAGCTTGACCTCCCGGGTCATCTCCATTCTCTCCGCGAATTCCGCCTCGATGCCGGAGTCGTGGAGAATGAAGTCGTAAACCGATTTCTGCTGCGCGTCCTCCATCATCTGGCGAACGTAGCCGACGGTCTCCGCGTCGAGCAGCGCTTGTGCGTAGTAGTGATCATCGCCGAGGCGTCGATACTGGATGCCGTTGACGATCGCCGCACGCCTGCATTCGTTCAGTGCCGTCGCGACGCGATCGATGAACTCTTGCGGGTTCAGCCGGAAGTCGTCGAGCCTGCCGCTCGCTGACAGCACGCGCTGAATGGTTTTGCGCGTCAGCTGAGTTCGTGTCTGAAGTTCTGTGAGTATATCGGGGAGCTCGACTTCGCCCTCGGAGAGCGAGACCGACCCCGCGCCGGGACGCTCCGCCGACTCGACGCCGGCCCTGCCGATCGCGAGGCTCGCCTTGCGCCACTGGAGGCGCGCGCGCGAGAGGGGCCGAGCATCTCTCACTGCGCGGATGCAGTCCGCGACGAGGCGTTCGTTGTCGAATCGGACGCGATATGTCGATTTGTACTTGATGCGATCCCACATCGACTTGAATTCCGCGCTGAGCAAAACGGCGCGCCTCGGCCTGACGGTGCGCCGTTCGTCCGCGTTCAAGATCGTAACGCGCTTCCCGTCAAACCGGACGCCGGTCGCGTTTTCGATCTCCGTCTGAAGTCCCGCCGCGAATTGTTCATACTGCTCGGTCGCGATCACGGTCAGCGTATTCGTTTCGAACCCGCGGATCCGCGCGCCTGTTTGATCGACGCACAGTCGCAGGC
>DASYSH010000519.1:0-2510 GCA_036003525.1 Gemmatimonadaceae bacterium
GACGCGCTGAACGCGGCGATGTTGCAGCTTCCGCTGCAATCGACGCGCTCCTGCACGAACTTGTACGTCACGCCGGCGCTCACGCGCGAACCGAACGTCGCGGCGTACGAAGCCGCGAAAACGTACGAGCGGATGTAAATCGTGCCGGTGACAGTGCCGGTCGTTCCGCTGTTGTCGGTCGCATCCTGCTGGCCGTAGTTCACGAGGTACGCCGACGCCGCGATCACCCCCGCTTTGCCGGCCGGAAAGACCGCGTTCAGCGCGTCGCCGGTGGCGATGATCGTTTGCGAGTGGTTGATCGAGACTTCCTTTTGCGTGAGGCGCGCGAGGCCTGCGGGGTTCGCCCAGAGTGCTTCTCCGCCAATATCCGATGCGACATCCGCCTGCCCCATCCCCACGGCGCGCGCGCCGACGGGCACGAGGAGGAAAAGTGCGGCTTCGGGTGAAAGCCCCTGCGCGCGCGCATTCGACGGCGTAAGGGCGAACGCAACACACAATGACGCGGCGAGCGCCGCGCGAGCGATCGCGCGCGCGCCCGTCTGCACGCGGGGCATCGTGCTAGAGAGGCGTGGCCTCATCGACGAGCATTACGGGAATGTCGTCACGCACGGCGTAGCGGAGTTTGCACGCGTGGCAGTCGAGCGCGGATTCTTGCTCGCGATACTCGAGCACGCCTTTGCAGCGCGGGCAAACGAGAATTTCGAGGAGGCGGGGGGCGAGTGTCATGACAGGGTTGCGGTGCGGTTCTCGATTCAATCGACGCGGTAGCCGAGCCGTCGCAGCGCGGCGGAATCGCGACGCCAGTTGGGCAGCACTTTCACGTGCAGGTCGAGATAGACGGGAGATCCGATGAGCGCTTCGATTTTGCCGCGCGCCCTCGTGCCGATGGCCTTGACGCGCGATCCGCCGGCGCCGATGAGGATACGCTTTTGACTGTCGCGCTCGACGTGGAGCACCGCACGAATGTACACGGGTGAACGCGTCTCGCGAAATTCCTCGATCTCGCAAGCGACGCTGTACGGGACTTCGTCCTCGAGCTGCTCCAGCGCGGTTTCGCGAATCATTTCGGCGGCGAAAAACCTCATGTTTTGGGTGCTGAGGTCCTCCGCATCGTAGTAGAACGGATGCTCCGGGAGAATCGCACGAACGCGGGATAGGAGCTCGGGGACGCCGTCGCCGGTCAGCGCCGAAATGACGACGGATCCAGGATTTTCGGTGAGCAGCGCCGCGCGGCGGCCGGCGGAAAGGCCATCCGACTTGTTGAATGCAAGGATGGTCGGCGCTTTTGGCGTGTTTTGTTCGGACAGGCCTGCCGCGGTCGCGAGCGTCTCGACCGTTCCTTCGAGCGCGTCGATCAGATGGACGATGACATCCGCGTCGTCGAGCGCTTTGAGCGATGAATCGCGCATCGATTTCTGCAGCGCATACGCGGGCTCGAGAAGCCCGGGCGTGTCGAGAAGAATAATTTGCGACGTGTCGTCCGTGATGAGCCCGACAACGCGTTCGCGCGTGGACTGCGGTTTCGGAGAAGTGATCGCGAGCCGCTGTCCCACGAGCCGATTGAGGAGCGTGGACTTGCCGGCGTTGGGTCTTCCTGCGACGGTGACGGTGCCGGCTTTGATCATCTTAGTATGACGATTGAGTGAGGGGCTTGTGACCCGTTCGCTTGACATTATGCGACGGAGCGCGGAGCGTTCGGACATGGATTCATTCCGGCGGGCTTTTCAGTGCGCCGCGGCACTCGCTGCGGCGCTGAGTGCGACAGCTTGCGCGAGTCACCGCTCGCCGCAGGTTATCGCGCCCATGCGTGGTCCCCCAGGCATTGTACCCGCAATCGCGCCGGTGTCGCCCGGCCCGTCGTCGCCGGCTTCGTCGGAGAGCCCCGACGAGCTCACTGCGGCGATCGAAGCGCGGATCGCCGACCTGAAGACGCGAGGCGGCGAGTGCGAAGAATTCGGCGCGGTGCTCGAGACCGCGCTAGCGACCGGGCACATCACGATCCGCCCGTACATGTGGCGCGTCGACGGAAATCTTGCGTCGGCACAGGCCGAATCGAGCGGCGAACTGACGATCGCACGAGACATCGACGTGCTGAATGTGGGCGTTCGGAGGGTCGACGACGTGCTGCGGAGTGCGGAGCACGAGGCGGCGCACATTGCGCTGCGGATTCCGTCGGGGGATCGATCGCGCGAAGCGAGAGTGGATGAGTGGGTAAATAGCTGCAGGAAAGTGCAGAAGTGAAAGAGGGCAAGGCCGGCGGGGAGTGGCGAGGGTGAGCGGGAGCGGGGCGAAAAGAGCGGCAAGCAGGGAGTCCTGTTGGGAGTGGGAAGAACTGCAACTGACATGAGGTGGGTGGCGAGAGCTCCCCGCTTCTCGCCGCCCTCACGTCTCATCACGTCTCGCGACTCTCAGTGCTCGCGACTGGCCTCGCGCCTCAAGCCTCGTTTCGCCCCACTCCCTGCTCACCCACGCCCCTCGCCGCTGGTCTCCGTATTCAAGTCTGCGGTTAG
>DASYSH010000520.1:0-1658 GCA_036003525.1 Gemmatimonadaceae bacterium
CAAGAAGTCGGAGCGGCAGTCGATCGTCGCGGACACGCTCGATCGTTTTGGGATGGTCGCCAAGAAAGATCTCTATCCGAACCAACTTTCGGGTGGACAGCAGCAGCTCGTCGCGGTCGCACGCGCGGTGATCCACAAGCCGTCGCTTCTGCTCGCCGACGAGCCGACGGGCAATCTGCACTCTGCGCAGGGCAAGGAGATCATGGAGCTGTTCACGCGGCTCAACCAGGCCGGCACGACGATCGTCCAAGTGACGCACTCCGAAGCCAACGCGGCGTACGGCAACCGGATCATCAACCTGAAGGACGGCTGGCTGGTGTGAAGTCCCGCCTTCTGGTGGCGGACGACGATCGCGACGTTCTCGAAGCGCTTCGCCTCCTGCTCAAAAGTGAAGGATACGAAGTCGAGGTCGCGACTTCGCCGTCGGGCGTATCGAGCGCGGTGGCCGCGCGTGATTTCGACGCCGTGCTGATGGACATGAACTACACGCGCGACACGACCGGCGGCACCGAGGGACTCGACCTGCTCTCCCGGCTGCAGCAAACGGATGCGACGCTGCCGGTCGTCGTGATGACGGCGTGGGGCAGCATCGAAGGCGCGGTCGAAGCGTTGCGGCGAGGTGCGCGCGATTACATCGAGAAGCCGTTCAACAACACGCGGCTCCTGCACGTGCTGCACACGCAGGTCGAACTCGGCCGCGCGCTGCGCCGAAGCCAGCGACTCGAAAGTGAGAATCGCGAACTTCGCCGCGCGGGCTCGCCGCAGCTTATTGCCGAGTCCGCGGTGATGCAGCCGATCCTGAAATTGATGGAGCGGATCGGGCCATCGGATGCGAACGCGCTGATCACCGGCGAGCACGGCACGGGAAAAGAAGTGGTTGCCGCGTGGCTGCATGCCGCGTCGCCCCGCTCGTCGAGGCCGATGGTCACGGTAAATCTCGGCGGATTGTCGGAAGGCGTGTTCGAAAGCGAAATGTTCGGACATACCAAAGGCGCATTCACCGACGCGAAAACGGATCGCGTCGGCCGCTTTGAACTCGCCGACGGCGGCACGCTCTTTCTCGACGAGATCGCGAACCTCTCGATGGCGCAGCAGGCGAAACTTCTGCGCGTGCTGCAGGAAGGAGAGTTCGAGCGCGTGGGATCGTCGCGTTCGCGGCGCGTGGATGTGCGCATTCTCGCGGCGACGAACGCGGACGTGCGCGCGGAAGTCGCGGCGGGAAGATTCCGCGAGGATTTGTTTTTTCGCCTGAACACGGTGGAGATTCATCTTCCGCCGCTGCGCGAACGTCGCGACGATATTCCGCTGCTCGCGGGACATTTTCTCAAACAGTTTGCGGCGCGGTATCGGCGGCCGGTGACGGGCTTTTCGCCTGACGGAATGCGCGCGCTGCTCGCATATTCGTGGCCGGGCAATGTGCGCGAACTCGCCCACGCGATCGAGCGGGCGACACTGCTGGCCGAGGGCGCTGCGGTCACGGCGGCGGATCTGAATTTCCGCGCGGCGAGCGATGCGGCGCCGAAGCTCGATGAGATGAGTCTGGAGGAAGTCGAGCGGGCGCTGATCACGAAAGCGCTCGCGCGGCACGACGGGAATGTGAGTCTGGCGGCGCAGGCGCTGGGATTGTCGCGCAGCGCGCTGTACCGGCGGCTCCAGCG
>DASYSH010000521.1:0-5350 GCA_036003525.1 Gemmatimonadaceae bacterium
ATAGAACGCAATCAGCGCGGCGCCATCGTATCGCGTGAGCGCGCCGAATCCGAATCCGAGCCCGCCGATCAGGGCGAACGCGATCACGCCCGCGTACGTCGCGCGGTCCAGCGCCTCGTGCGGCATCCAGATGCCCCAGGCCAGCGCAAAGAGCACGAGCACAGCGCAGATCGCGGCGCCATGCACGCAAAATGTGTGGAGATAATACGAGACGACATTCACCGGCTTCGAAAAGAAAAAGCGGTAGTAGCCCGTGGTGCGGTCGACCGTCATCACCGCGATCACCGCGAGAAACACGATGAAGTACAGGAGCACCGCGGAAAAACTCGTGTATGCCTGATGCATCCCGGCGAGCGCGCGCGGATCGCTCATTTGCGCAGCCGTCAGATTTTTCAGCGTCTGCCGGATGATCAGCCAGGCAAAAGTGGAAATCATGATGATCGGGAGCGACGCCCTGAGCAGCAGATAGTCCTGCAGCACGTAGCGCGTGTGCGCGACGAGTCGCGACGGCGTGGCGAACAGGCTGCGCGGCGTCGCGTCATTCATCGCGCGAGCGGCAGGCGCCGCAGCAAAAAGAATCCGAGCAGCGCCGCGCCCCCGCCATATCCGAGCACATGCCACAGCTCCGGCATGTCGAGCGCAGTCCCCGCGTACAAATGATCGCGAAGGTGGTCGAGCTTGCCGACGGGCGGAAGCCCGTTCGCGAACGCGGCGAGCCAGTCGGGGAGTCCGCCGTTCTTCAATCCGTTCGGCGCGGACATCAGCTGCTGCAGCATGAGCGCGAGGACATAGAACGCAATCAGCGCGGCGCCATCGTATCGCGTGAGCGCGCCGAGGAGCAAACCGATCCCGCCGATGAGCACGAAGGTCAGAACCGCCGCCTCCATCGAGCGATGAACGGAGAAGTGGATCGTGTAGCTGCCGAACGCCCAGACGATCGCGCCGAACGTCAGCACGAAAACAATCCCATGCAGCGCGTAGGTCTGTGCGTAGTATGCGAGCACGTTCACCGGTTTCGAAAACAAGAACCGGAAATACCCCTGCTGGCGATCGGCCGATATCACGCCGACCGCCGCGACGAACGCGCCGAGCGGGAGGAACAGTGTGATCGACTGCGCGAACATTTGTTTCGCCAGATTGATTCCCTGCGGCGACTGCATCCAGCCGGGCGGAACGTTCTTCGTCATCAGATAGGTCGGCAGCCCCGCCACGAACGCGATGAGGACGAGCGGCAGCGCGAGCCGGTGCTGGATGAATTCCGGAACCTGGAAGCGCGAATAGCGCAGCAGACGCGTGTTCACGGTGCGGCGGTGCCCACGGCCGAATGAAACGCCTGCTCCAGCGCGCTTTCGCGCGGAATGACGGCAGATATGAGCGCGCCTGAATTAATCGCCGATGCGAGACCGGCATTCAGTGTCGGCACGTCGACGGGCGGGATGTCGAGATCGCCCGTCGCGCCGAGCACGCCGCCCGGGAATCGCGCAAGCAGCGCGTCGGCGCCCGCGACGACGCGGATGCGGTACGCCATTAGCGCGGTCACCGATGCGCCGCTCACGGTCACCACGCGCTGCACGCGCCCGCGATCCATGATCGCGACACGATCGGTGAGGCGCTCAAGTTCGTCGAGATTGTGCGAGGCAATGATAATCGCGCAGTCGGGCCGCTTCAGCGACGCGACGATCTCGCGGAATTTCTGCGTCCACACGGGATCGAGCCCGTGCGTGGGTTCGTCGAAAATCACGACGCGAGTCGGCATCAGCAGCGCTTGTGCGAGTCCGACGCGCTGAAAATTTCCCTTCGACAGCGTCTTCAGCCGCTTCTTGCGATGCTCGCCGATGGAGAGCGTTTCGATCACGCGGTCCACCTCGGCGCCAAGCTTGTCAGCCGGAACGCCCGCGAGCACCGCGAGCCGCCGGAGCGCGCCCTCGGCGGTCCAGTGCGTCGGCAGCGCCATCAACTCGGGCACGTACGCCACGCCGAACTTCTCGACGAACGCGCGCGGCGCCATCCCATCAATCTCTACGGAGCCGCTCGTCGGCCGCAAGAAACCGAGCAGCAGTGAGATGATGGTGCTCTTCCCCGCACCGTTCGGGCCGGCAATGCCGAGCACCTCACCCGGCGCCACATCGAGCGTGACGTCTTCCACCGCGCGCACCTGTTTTCCCAGCAGCGAGCGATACGTCTTTGACACACCGCGCAATGCGATCAAGGCCCGGTCCTCGGGTCGAAAGATGATTTCCAGATCAATTGTTGCTGCCGCTTTTTCGGCTCAGATCGTGATGCGCAGCAAGCCGGCGTCCGCGCTGCCCCGAACGAAACTCTCGGCATCCGCGGTCGAAATCAAAATCCCGGTGAGCGAGAGGCCGCGGCGCGCTTCGCTCTGCATGAACTCGAGAACGGATTTCGCCGGCGTCGCGCTCGCGTCGCGCATCTGGGAAACAATTTC
The DNA here is from genome assembly GCA_036003525.1 of Gemmatimonadaceae bacterium. Lineage (GTDB taxonomy): Bacteria > Gemmatimonadota > Gemmatimonadetes > Gemmatimonadales > Gemmatimonadaceae > Fen-1231. Next base: position 2,447 of record DASYSH010000521.1, read on the forward strand.
CTCCCACGTCCCTTCGTATGTGCGGCCGTCGCGCCCGATCACCTGGTGGTTCGAGGCGACCTGCTTCTGCTCGGTGAGATCGGCGAGCAGCGCACCGAACAGCTCGAGCTGGCCCTTCGCTTCCTGCTCCGCCTCACCATTGACCGCCTGCTCGATCTCGCCGAGCATTTCGTCGATCGAGTCGGGGTCGCCGGCGAGTTCGTTGAGACGCTCGTCCCACGGCGCGAGCGCGGGATCGTCGTCGGAAAGGCGGTACGTGCTCTTTTTCAATTCGATGAGCCGCCAGATGCCGAGCTCGTCCCAATGATCGTCGGGAACCGTGCGGTCGAGATGATAGAGCGCCGCCTCGTATTCTCCGCGATCGTAGAGCACGTTGCCGAGATAGATGCGCGCTTCGACATACCCGGGATCGAGCTGCAGGGCGCGCCGAAGCGTCGCGATCGCCGCGTCGTCGCGTCCGAGGCGGTGCTCCGTGTAACCGACCATCGCGACGGCTTCGGCATTGTCCGGCACCTGCTGCACGGCGGTGTCGAAATATTCTTTCGCTTCTTCCATGAGGCCGTCGCGAAAGAGCGCGCGGCCGACCTGGAGCATCAGCTCGATGTCGTCCTGGTAGCCAAGCTCGAGGATCCGGTGGAACGACTTGAGCGCCCCGGACGTCTGGCCGAATTTCAGCAGAGTTTCGCCGAGACCCGCGAGCGCATCCTCGTGATCGGGATCGAGCACGAGCGCCTCCTCGAAACTGCGGCGTGCCCACGCGAATTCGTCCCTGGCGACGCGCGCGTAGCCGACGCCGACGTGCAGCTCGGTGGCATTCGGGTACAGCGCGAGGCCCTCACGCAGCGTCGAGAGGGCATCGTCGTAATTGCCCTCATTGTAAAGCTGGTGAGCGCGTTCGTCGTACTCCTCGGAACTCAGGAACGGAGAGGGCATCGCTCGGGTGACCTCCAGCTCGGCTTTTTGGACGATTCCGGACCTCGCTCAAACATTATAAGCGGGGGTCGGTCAACGCCACGGCAATTTCAGCGGCCAGGGATGCGTTGGCTTCCAGCAGGGCGATATTCGCGGCGAGCGAGCGGCCGCCGGTTGCGCGCTCGACTTCGGCGAGCAGGAACGGCGTGACCCGGGCGCCGGTGATTCCGGCCGCGGCGGCCGCGGCGAGAGCCTGCGTAACGGCGGCGTCGACGAGCCGCGCGTCCAGCGCAAAGGCGGCCGGCGGCGGTTGAACTACGAGCACTGCGCCGGGACGGCCGAGTGAGCGGCTCGCGCGAAAGGCCGCGGCAATGTGAGCCGGGGAATCTGCGGTCGCGCTCAGCCGCAAACCTGTGCGCGCGGTGAAAAACCCGGGAAACTCGTCGGTCTGGAAGCCGATGACCGTGACGCCAAGCGTTTCGAGACGCTCGACCGTTGCGGGGAGATCGAGAATCGATTTTGCGCCGGCGCAGACGGTGACCACGCTCGAGCGCGACAGCTCGAGAAGATCCGCGGATTCGTCGGGCGGCGCGCCGGGCGCCGAACGATGAACGCCGCCGATTCCGCCGGTCGCAAAAACATCGAGCCCGGCTTGGGCGCAAATGCAGACAGAGGCTGCGACGGTGGTCGCGCCGTCGGCGCCGCGGGCGATCGCCCACGGAAGATCGCGCGCGGAAACTTTCGGAATTCCGTCGCGCGCGAGAAACCGTTCGAGATCGGCGCCGTCGAGGCCGGCAGTCACGGTTCCGCGAACAACCGCGGTGATGGCGGGAACAGCGCCGCGCGCGCGAATCGCGGCGCACATGCGCCGGTCCGCTTCACGATTCGACGGGTCTGGCAGTCCTTGCGCGAGGACCGAGCTTTCGAGGCCCACAACCGCGCGCCCATCACTCAGGGCCGCGGCGACTTCCGGCTGGAACTTGACCGTTGCCAACCAGCTAGGCGTTGTCGAACTCTTCCGCCTTCTTGGTCATCACCAGTTCACGTTCACGCGCTTCCGGGTCGTACACGGCGAGCACGCGCACGGTTTCGCCCGCGAAAATATCGAACGTTTTGCCTACGCCGCGCTTCACGACGATCTCGTGACCGTCCTCGAACCGAAGCACCACGTTCGGATATTCGGTGTTGACGTACTGCTTGCGAAGTTTCTCTGGAGAAGTCGGCATCGTGTGGTTGTGGGGGACGAGGCGAAAGTAGCGCTGGATACAGGCAGTCGCAACTACGTAACGGTTGGGTTCGAGCCTTCGAACTTTTTCCAGGCGCCGGATTCGAGGATCGATGCGGTCTCGGCCACCGCGAGTTCGACTTCATCGTCCGTCGTATAGAAGTGCGGCGCAACGCGGATTCCGGCGCCGGGCCGGTAGTCGATGATGACGTTGCGCGCGAGCAGGGCCTGCGCGACCTCGGCGCCGTGCGGAACGTCGAACGCAACGGTGCCGCCGCGGCGCGCAGGATCGCGCGGGGCGCTCACTGGATACCCGTGCGCGTCCGCAAGCTCGATGAGCCGCGCGGTTTGCCGCATGGACTTCGCGCGAATCGCCTCGATGCCGGCGCGCTTCACGATGCGCGGTCCTTCCGCGTTCGCATAGAGTGCCGGAATCGCGGGCGTCCCACCGAGCCACCGCGCGGCGCCGTGCGCGTATTCCATGTCGCCATCGAACGCGAACGGATGCGCGTGCGCCTGCCACCCGGTGAGCGCCGGCGCGATCGTCGCACCCACTTCTGGACGGACCCAGAGGAAGCAGCCGCCCGGCCCGCCGCAGAGCCACTTGAGCACTCCGCCGGTGAGAAAGTCGGCGCCGAGTGCGTACACGTCCACCGGCAGGACACCCACGGAGTGATAGGCGTCGAGCGATACGAGCGCCCCAACCGAGTGTGCGTGCGCCGCGATGCGCGCCACGTCGAGCACGTACGCACTCCGGAAGAGCACAT
>DASYSH010000522.1:0-2648 GCA_036003525.1 Gemmatimonadaceae bacterium
GCGCGCGGCGGAACGGCGCGCCACGCCCAGCACCGGCTGCGCGGCGGCCTGGTCTCGGCGCAGATCGCCCTCGCGCTCGTCGTGGTCACCGGTTCGGGATTGCTCATGCGGACGTTTGAGCGCCTCCATTCTGTTCGGCCCGGATTCGATCCGGCGCACGTCGAGACGTTCTGGGTCTCACTCCCACCGGGCGGATACAAGAGCGACACATCGATCGTGCGCTTCTTTTCGAATCTCGTGGATCGCGTGTCCGCACTTCCCGGCGTTACCGCAGTCGGACTTACATCGCGCCTGCCGCTCGAACCGCACGGGCTGAGCCCGAACCCGATTTATCCCGAGAACGACGAGTCGTTCACGACGAAACTTCCGCCGCTCGAGTTCATGACGTCGGCGAACGGTGATTATTTCCGCGCAATGGGAATTCCGCTGATCGCGGGCAGGACGTTCCAAAAGATGGAAGCGGAGCCCGCGGGCACTGCGATCATTTCGCGCGGCGTGGCGGAGCTGTTCTGGAAGGACCCCACCGGCGTCGGCGCTCTCGGGAAGCGCTTCCGCCCGCTTCCGACGGACCCGTGGTACACCGTGGTCGGCGTGGTCGGCGACATGCGCGACACGTCGCTCGCGGCGGCGCCGTCGCGCGCCGTTTACTTCCCCGAGACGATCGAAAACGGCGGCGCGCCGAAGCAAACGAGACGCACGATGGCGCTCGTCGTTCGCACCACGGGGGACGGACCGTCGCGCGCGCCGGCGGTGCAGCAAGCCATGCACGAACTCGACCCGGGATTGCCCGTGTTCGACGTGCGGTCGCTCTCAACCGTGCTCAGCGCCGCCACGGAACAGCTTACGTTCATCATCATCATGCTTGGCAGCGCGGCTGTCGTCACGCTGTTGCTCGGAGCGATTGGCTTGTACGGCGTGCTCGCGTATGTCGTGACACTGCGCACGCGCGAGCTCGGCATTCGCATCGCGCTCGGCGCGACCCCGCGCGCAATCGCGGCAGCGATGACGAGATACGGACTGGCACTGGCCGGCATCGGCATCGCGTGCGGGTTCGCGCTGTTCGCAATTATCGCGCGGTTTCTGCGCGCGCTGTTGTTCGGCGTCGCGGTGACTGATCCCGTCACGCTGGGCGTGTCGGCCGGGATCCTGCTTGCGATCGCGATCGTCGCGAGCTCCGTGCCTGCGCGTCGCGCAGCGCGTGTCGATCCTGCCGACGCGCTGCGCGCCGAATAGCGCCGAAGAAGATTTTTTTTCCCGAAGCTACGGTCGCTTCGGGTCCGCGAGGATCACCGGCTTTGGCACCGCTCCCGATATCGGTGCGGCGCCCGCTTGCGTGGAGTCGGCGATCTTGAATGCGAACGGCAGCATCACAACCTGCCTCACTTTTTTGCCGCCGACGAGCGCGGGGACAAACCGCATCGTTGGAATTGCGGCGACGACGGAATTTTCGAACAGCTGATGCGTCGACTTGATGATCTTCGTGGTCGAGATATCGGGAATGCCCATCGTATCAATGACGAACGACGCGATGACTTCGCCCTGAACCCCTGCTTGCTTGAGGATGTCGGGATAACGCGGGTGGCCCGACGCCTGCGCGAACGACGCGGGCTGCTCGACCTGGTATTCCTGATAAGCATTGTCGCGCACCATGACCGGGCCTTTTGCCGGCTGCCTCGAAACGAATCGTCCGGCCGTTTGCGTCGGCCCGGTGAGATCACTGCCGACCCGCCCGGAGCACGCGGCGATGATCGCGACGATCGTGATGATGCCCAGCGCCGCTGCGCGCAGCGGCCGGTGTGTTGCGGACTGACGTGTCATGGCGGTGATTCTCCGGCCCAGGTGTGAGTTCGATTCGGCGAGCATCGGTGCAAGTCGCGTCATCCGCTGACGCTCAGCGATCAACAGCAAGAGTTTTCCATACGTCTCGACCGCCGTGGAATTGCGAAGCGTGCGCGCGTCGCAGTCGAGCTCGAGCGCGAGACGCAGTCGCCGCGTCTGCCACCAGACGACCGGGTTCCATGGCATCAGCGCGACCGACAGTTCGCCGAGCCAAACGAGCAGCGTGTCCCGCGCCCGGCAATGCTCGCGCTCGTGGCGAAGCACCATGGAACGGAGCGGCGCATCGAGTTCGGTGAGCCAGAGCGGAACTGCCACGCGGGGCGCGGCGATCCCGACGACCGCCGGACCGATGTCGCTCGTGACGAACACATCATGCCCGTCGATTCTGGCCGCGCGCGACTCACGCGCGATCTGAATCAGCGCGCGCTGTGCCCGCAGCAGCCGCGTCAGGAGCAGCAGCGTCGCCAGCGCCCACAGTGCGATCGTCATGGCGTCGATACGCGACGCGACGGCGCGCGGCATGTCCGGCAGTCTCGCGGCGATCGCCCGCACAGCGCCACCGTCGATGACGACGGGACGGAGCTGAACGATCTTCATGCGTGAGACCATCGGCAGCAGAATGGGCCAGACGACCGTTGCGATCAGCGCCGCCGCCCACGGCGCGCGCCCCTGTCGGCAGAAGAGCCGCGAGATTGCTTCCATGGAATGGGCGGCGATCCCGAGCAGCGCGGCGAACAGTGTCGCCGCGAGCATCCATGTGATGATCATCGGCTCCCCTTGCGGCGCGCACTGCGGCCGTCGAGCTGCGC
>DASYSH010000523.1:0-2803 GCA_036003525.1 Gemmatimonadaceae bacterium
GCTTATGGCCATCACGAAGATCGCGCCCGTGACATACCCGGCGCTAACGGTGTGCACGAACTTGTCCTGGGCCACGGGATTGAAGATCACCTCCGAGATCGACTGCAACTCCATGCGCATCGAGTCCGGATTGAAGCTGGCTCCTACCGGATGTTGCATCCAGGCGTTCGCGATCAGGATCCAGAGGGCGGAGAGGTTGCTGCCGATGGCGACCAGCCAGGTCACGATCAGATGCTGGATTCTCGAAAGCCGGTCCCAGCCAAAAAAGAACAAGCCGACAAAGGTGGCCTCGAGAAAAAAGGCCATCAGGCCCTCGACGGCCAGCGGCACGCCAAACACGTCGCCGACATAGTGCGAGTAGTAGGCCCAGTTGGTGCCAAACTGGAACTCCATGGTGATGCCGGTCGCCACACCCATCGCGAAATTGATGCCGAACAAGATGCCCCAGAACTGCGTCATGCGTTTCCAGACTTCGCGTCCGGTCATCACGTAAACGGCTTCCATGATCGCGAGCAGCCACGAAAGGCCGAGCGTCAGCGGCACGAACAGGAAGTGATAGAGCGCGGTCAGCGCGAATTGCAAGCGCGATAGCGTGACGACGGAGTCATCAATCATGCGAGGTCTCCGCGGGCGCGAGCAGGTGCGACTCGATGGCGGCCGGCGAAGTATCGGGCCGTGGATGTGGCCGGAAGCAGACGAACCACAGAACGGTCAGAAGCAACAGCTTGATCGCGATGATCAGTCCGAACTCCATACCGAAGCGTCGACCGCCGCGCGTGCGAAACCACGACATTTCCGCGTTGCGATCTTGCGTCGCTCTGTGCATGACCGATGAGTCCGGATGCGCTCGGAGAAAATCATACACCCGCGGTCGCAGCAAGCGTGCGGCGCATTGTCACTGCCGGCGCCTTGGCTATGGGTCGCGTTTGCAAAAGTGAAAGCAACCGCATGTTTTCAGCCAACGACAGCGAATGCGTCGCGCGTCAGGTTCTCGGGTTCGCCGTCCGTGCAGACGACATCGTCCTCGATGCGGATGCCGCCGTATTTGCGGAACGCATCGACCTTGTTCCAGTTGACGTCGCGCGCGGCGGGTTTGCGTTTGAGCTCGGCGAGCAGCATGTCGATGAAATAGATGCCGGGCTCGATCGTGGTCACCATGCCCGGCTCGAGTGTTCGCGTCAGGCGCAGGTACGGATGTCCCGGCGGTTTCGGAATCGTGTCGCCGTTCTCGCTGGCATGGAAACCGGCAACGTCGTGTACTTGCAGTCCGATGCCGTGTCCGAGCCCGTGCGGAAAGAACGCGGACGAAACGCCCGATTCCACCGCGCTTTCCGCGCTCATGCGGATGAAACCCTGATCGCGCAGGATCTCGGCGAGCACGTGGTGCGCGCGAAGATGCAGCGCGGGATAACTCTGGCCGGCGCGAACCTTCGAGCAGAATCCCTGCTGCGCAGCGTCGATCGCATGGATCAGCGTGGCGAATTCGCTCGCATCGGCGCCCGCGTACGTGCGCGTGATGTCGCTCGCATAGCCGTGAAAGCTCGCGCCGGCGTCGATCAGGAACGAATTCGCGCGCGCCGGCGGCGCATGATTGAGCTCGGTGTAATGCAGCACCGCGCCGTGCTCGTTCAGCGCGACGATATTGCTGTATGGAAGCTCGTGGTCGGTCTGCCGCGCCGCGGCGAGATACGCCATATGGATGCCGAACTCCGATTCGCCCGCGCGGAACGCGGCTTCGGCGGCGCGATGTGCGCGCGCGCCGATCTTGCTGGCGACGCGCATCATCGCGAGCTCGTACGGCGTCTTGTACGCACGGTGGTAGTGCAGGTAATCGATCAGCGCCTGCGGATTGTCCGGAATGAATGCACCGATCGCCGCATTGTTCTCGCCGACGATCGCACAGCGCGTCGGATCTTTCGGCAAGTGCGCCGCCGCTTCGGCCGGCTCGCGGATCACGGCGATATCGAAATGCTCGACCCAATAACCGGCCGGCGCATCGGGCACGACGTGCCAGTAGTCGCGTGGCTGCAGGTAGACGAGCTTGGGCTTCGCGCCTGGCGTATAGACCAGCCACGAACCCGGTGCCTTGGTCACCGGCACCCAATACTTGAACCACGGATTCACCGCGAACGGGTAGGGCTTGTCGTCGAGGAACTCGTAGCGCGGCGATCCCGCGGCGATCACGAGATGCTCGCGGCCCGCGCGCGCGAGAGCGGCGTCGGTGCGCTGCTTCAGCGTGGAGAGGTGATCCGCGTAGAGCGGGTAGAGGTCGGGGTGTGTGATGTCCATGTACGCATCGTACCAAGTGGCGCGCGCTTCTCCCTCCCCTTCAAGGGGAGGGTTTAAGGGCGGAGCGTCAGGGCGCGCCGTCGAACCCATCCGCGAACATGTGATCCCACGAGATGGTCGTGCTCGCGACCGGAGAGAGCATCATGTAATCGGCGCCCAAGGCCATGACGTCGATTTGCGACGTCGCTTCATTACCGTCCCGGACGAGGTTTCCGACGAAGTACGCCGTGTTCGGCGTAGCCCCGAGCCATGTGGCGAGGCTGCCGTCCGGATGATAGTGCTCTACGTCGTAGTACGCGATCGCGCTCGGCGAGGCCTCCCATGTCAGGCGCACCGTCGCGGTGTGCGCGTCGATTTCATGCATCTCGATCACCGTGACGTTCTTCGGCGGCTCCGGAAATGCCACCTCGCCGGTGAACGCGATCTGCCCAACGCGCATCTGGTATGGCGTGGGCGTGCCGGGGTCGACGAAGCGGAGCGAAATCGCCGCGAGCGTGCGTCCCGCATCGGCGGC
>DASYSH010000524.1:0-5430 GCA_036003525.1 Gemmatimonadaceae bacterium
GTTCAGCCCGGGCGACATGAGCTTGATCACGCCTGTCGGAACGATGACCTGTCCCTGTGTCTCCATCAGGCTGTCGCGACGGTAAACGAGATACTGATCACCGGCCCGGCCCACTGCGCCTTTCGGCAGGCGCACGAACATCGATTCGAGATAGCCGATGGGACGATTCGCCGTCGTCATGGCGATGCCGGCCCCTTCCGTCGACTCTTCGAGCATACCAGAGCCTTCGGGTCCGCCGATTTTCACGATGTACGGCGATGCGAGATGGTCGCCCGCGCGCACCGCTGCAGCGCCCGACCGAAGCGTGAGCGATTCGCGCGCGCGACGGTCGACCTTGTTGTAATCCGGACTGAACACCGTCATCCGGACCGACTTCCCCTGGCGTGGCAAAGGCTGATTGCTGACCGGTTCCGCGACGGCGCCCGTCGGTGCGGACGGTGCCTTGCCGAGCATCGCGCCGACGGCGGGGAGTTTCAGGACTTCGCCGGGATAGATCCAGTGCGGATCTTCGATCTTGTCGGTATTGAGACGGTAGATCTCGGGCCAGAGGAACGGGTCGCCGAGGTATGTGTGCGAGAGATCCCACAACGTGTCGCCCTTCTTCACCGTGTGCGTGCGGGGAGCGGCGGTGTCTTGCGCGCCCAGCGTTTTTTCAGCCGCCGTGGAGAAACCGGCGACGAGCAACACGAGAGCTGTTTTCCGGATTCGAAGACGATGCATAAGACGCGGCCCGTTGGAGGCTGTGTGCGAAGAAAGGTGACCGGCGTGTCGGCCGGACAGACTCTTACGAAAGCAGACGAATTCGGGGGTTGAGAGGAAACACCCTAGGGCTTCTTGGGAGGAGGGAGCGACTCGGTTTGGAAGGAGTGGCCGGCGAGCGCCCTGTCGAGCGCGGCCAGCGCGACCGAGTCGCGCGGAAACTTGTACGCAGCGAGCCGGCTTGCTTCGACGATATTACTCGCGCTTGGATCGCCGACCTTGGCATAGAGGCGCGCGGCCGCGTAGACGAACGACTGATAGTCCGCGACTTTGTTTTTCGACGTCAACAGTCCACGCAGCCGCCGGACCAGTTCCGTGTCCGGCTGCGCCGCGGCAGCGTCGGGTTTGGGGGCCGGCGGCGGTTTGACGATGTCCTGTGCGGCGGCCATCAACGGCAATGCGGCGGCGATTCCAACCGCCGCCGCAATGACCGCAACACTCATACGACGCATTCAGCTAGAAAGGCAGATCGTCGTCTTCCTGATCGAGCGCTCCGGGGAATTCCTCGAAGTCTCCCCCGCCCTTCTTTGCGCTGGCCGCAGGACGCGAACGCGGCGCGGAACCTTCGAATGAATCACCGCCCCCGCCGCCGCTGCCGCCCTTGCCGCCGCCGAGGAGAAGAATTTCGCGGACATTGATTTCAGTCACGTAGCGCGTCTGCTTCTCTTTGTCTTCGAACTGGCGGTACTCGATGCGGCCCTCGACGTAGAGCTTGTCGCCCTTTTTTACATACCGCTCGATGATGTCGGCGAGGCCGGTGCCTTTGCCGCCCGTGTTCCAGGCGATGCACTTGTGCCACTCCGTCTTTTCCTGCTTCTCGCCGGACGCCGAGTTCCACTGGCGCGTGGTCGCGAGCGAAAAGTTCGCGACTTTGCTGCCGTTGGATGTCGTGCGGATTTCGGGATCGTTCCCGAGGTTTCCGATGAGAGTGACTTTGTTCAGGCTGCGGCTCACAACTCCTCCTCAATTAGTGACGATCTCTAAACTGAATGTAGTTCCTTCCGAATGCTTCACCCATTCATTGCGACTGACAGCAAAAAGCAGATTGGAGCGGCGAGTTAGAGGCGAGCGGCGCGATTCGACCCAGCAGGGTGCGATCAGGAATTCGAATGCGACACTTCAGCGGAAAGAGTTGAGCAGCCGAAAGAGTTCAGAGCTGCGGCAGCGTTGTAAAGATGCGAGAAGTCATGAAACCAAGGAACTTCCCAGATCTGATCAGGTTCCCGGTTCGCCCCTGACCTCGCCACTCTCGGCTGACCTAGCCACTCCCAGCTGGCCTCGCCACTCCCCGCTCGTTTCGCCCCGCTCCCCACTCACCCTCGCCACTCCCCGCTGGACTCCGCTCTCACAACTCCCTCCTCATGATGAGCGCATCTTCTTCTGGTTTCTGATAGTACTTCGTCCGCTTCCCCGCCACTTCGAACTGTCGCGCCTCGTACAGTTTTCGCGCTTCCTCATTCGATTCGCGCACCTCCAAAAAAACCGAGTGCGCGCCGAACTCGGCGGCGGCGCGCAAAATACGGTCGAGGAGCAGCGATCCTACGCCGCGATGCCGGGCCGCCGGCGCGACTGCGATGTTCGCGATCTCCGATTCATCCGCGACATACCACGCCACCGCGTATCCGAGCACTTCACCATCCGCATCGACCGCGACTTCCATCTTCGCCCGCGGATGATCCACCAGGTCGCGAAAGCCTTCGAGTGTCCATGGATCGCCGAACGAAGCGCATTCGATTACATGAATCGCGGAGAGATCGGCCTCCATCGCGGAACGCACGAATACGCCGGCCGGAGCCGCCGTCACGGTGCCCCGCTTTGCAGTGACCGTCCGTGCGCCGCCTCCCATTTTACCTGCGCTTCCGCGAGACGGCCGTAGTCGGGCTCCCATGAATCGAGCGGCACGCGGCCATGCGCGATGATATCGTCGAACAGCGGCGCCACGCCGCGCGCATGCGGCGAAGCCTCGACCATTTCGCGCGGGCCGATCGCCCGGGCATCGAGACGCGCGCATTCGCGCGCGACGTCGGCATCGCGAATCATCCCAAGCCGCTCGATTTCGCGCACCCGCCCGCGCGCGCCGACTTCGAACAGTGCGGCGTACCGCTCGCCGCGCATCGCATCCATCAGCGCGAGCCACTTCCCCGGTTCGAGCGAATCGCTGCGGGACGCGACGATCAGCGCGAGCGACGAAACCGCATAGAGCCCATCGCCGCGTTCGCCGCTGCCCATCACGATTCCCTTCGCGATCGCGCCGGCGATGCGCAGCGACGTAAAACTTCCGGGCCCGGCGCCGCAAATCACGCGCGCGACATCGCGCACGGTGCACCCGGCTTCGCCAAGTGTCGAGACGACGGCCGGCATCAGCCGTTCCTCCGTTTCGCCGCGCATCATCGCCTCGCCCTTGCCGATGAGCGTGCTCCCGCGCAGCACGGCGACGGTGCCCACGTACGTCGACGCATCGATTGCGAGCGTGATCATCTATTTGGCGGCGCTCACCAGCTCAGCATCCGGACATCCGGCTTGTCCGCGACGTGAGAGAGCTTGATGCGGTGCGCCGGCGCGGGCAGCTCGTCGCCCGCGCGCCCGGGCCACTCGATCAGCGCGAGCGCGTACGCGGAAAGCGCGTCGTCCCACCCGATATTGGCGAGCTGGTGCGGTCCCGAGAGCCGGTACAAATCGATGTGGAACACCGGCGATCGCTGCGCGTGGTATACATGCACGAGCGCGAACGTCGGACTCGTGACGGCGTCGCGGACTCCGTAGCCGCGACAGATCGCCTGCGCGAGCGTGGTTTTCCCGGCGCCGAGGTCGCCGTCGAGCGTGACGACGCACGGCGGTGCGAGGCGCGCGCCGAATGCCTCGCCCCACCCGGTCAGCTGCTCGAGCGTCAGCTCAGCGTCGGGCATGCGCGCGCCGCGGTTCGCTCCGCGTGCCATCCATCTTCGCGCGAATGTCGAACAGTTCGTCGCGAAGGCGGGCCGCGCTCTCGAAGTCGAGATTCTTCGCAGCCTGGCGCATTTCCTCTTCGAGCTTCGCGATGAGCCCCGGCAGATCGGCCGTTCCATAGTGCGCCGCCGCCTCCGCGACTTTCTGCTGGCGCTTGCGCGACGTGCGGTCTTCCTCGCGCGCATCGCTGCCGTCGCGTGCGTCCGCCACACGGGTAATGAAGCGCACCTCCTCGATGCTCTTCGTGACTCCGACGGGCGTGATGCCGTGCTCGACATTGTGCGCGCGCTGAATTTCGCGGCGGCGGTTGGTTTCGTCGAGCGCGCGCTGCATCGAGCCCGTGATACGGTCGGCGTAGAAAATCGCGCGGCCGTTCACGTGGCGCGCCGCGCGGCCGACGGTCTGGATCAGCGCGCGGTCGCTGCGCAAAAAGCCCTCCTGATCCGCGTCGAGGATCGCGACGAGCGAAACCTCCGGCATGTCGAGTCCTTCGCGCAGCAGGTTGATGCCGATCAGCACGTCGAATTCGCCGAGCCGAAGCCCGCGCACGATCTCCATGCGCTCGATCGCGTCGATGTCGCTGTGCATGTAGCGGACGCGCACTTTCACCTGCTGCAGATAGTCCGCGAGATCCTCCGACATGCGCTTGGTGAGCGTCGTGACGAGCACACGCTCGCCTTTGCGTTCGCGAATGCGAATCTCATTGAGCAGATCGTCGACCTGCCCGCGGACGGGACGAATGTCGATCTCGGGATCGACGAGTCCGGTGGGGCGGATGATCTGCTCCACGACCACACCCTGCGAAAGCTTGAGTTCGAGATCGCCCGGCGTCGCGGAAACCATGATCGCTTCCGGCGTGAGCTGGAGAAATTCGTCGAACATGAGCGGGCGATTGTCGAGCGCACTCGGAAGACGGAATCCGTATTCGACGAGCGTAAGCTTGCGCGCGCGGTCGCCGTTGAACATGCCGCCGATCTGCGGCAGGGAAACGTGAGATTCGTCGACGACGACGAGAAAGTCATCGGGGAAATAATCGAACAGGCATGCGGGCCGGTCGCCCTCGTTCCGGCCCGACAGATGCCGCGAATAATTCTCGATGCCCGGGCACGAGCCGATCTCGAGCATCATCTCGATATCGAAGTTCGTGCGGGACTCGAGACGCTGCGCTTCGAGCAGCTTGTTCGCCTGTCGCAGGATCGCGAGGCGTTCTACGAGCTCGGCCTTGATCAGCGCGACGGCCCTCTCGAGCGTCGGCCGCGTCGTCACGAAATGTTTCGCGGGATACACGGCCGCCTTCTGCAGATTCGCGATCGTCTCGCCCGTCAGCGGATTGACCTTGGAAATCTTTTCGATCTCGTCGCCGAACATCTCGATGCGAACGGCCTGCTCCTCGTATGCCGGAAAAATCTCGACGGTGTCACCGCGCACGCGGAATGTGCCGCGCTCGAACGCGACGTCGTTGCGCGAGTACTGGATTTTCACGAGCGAGCGAAGGATGTCATCGCGCTTGATCTTCTGTCCCACTGCGAGCGTCACCATCGTCTCGCGATACGTGACCGGATCGCCGAGGCCGTAGATCGCTGAAACGGTCGCGACGATGATCACGTCGTCGCGCTCCATCAGCGACGATGTCGCGCGCAGCCGCAGCCGGTCGATGTCGTCGTTGATCGACGCGTCTTTTTCGATGTATGTGTCGCTCGAGGGCACGTACGCCTCGGGCTGGTA
>DASYSH010000525.1:0-10595 GCA_036003525.1 Gemmatimonadaceae bacterium
CGCCGAGCGTAAACGCCGGGCGGATGATCGCCGGGAAGCCGGTCCACTCGCTCACCGCGAGCGCCTCGTCCCACGTCGTCGCGATGTGGCCTTCCGGACACTTGAGTCCGATCTTCACCATCGCTTCGCCGAAGAGCTTGCGGTCTTCGGCGACCGCGATCGCACGCGCGTTCGCGCCGATCAGCTCGACGCCGTATTTCTTCAGCACGCCTGTCTCGTGCAGCTTCATCGCGACGTTCAGCGCGGTCTGGCCGCCCATCGTCGGGAGCAGCGCGTCCGGCTTTTCGCGCGCGATGATCAGTTCGACGAACTCCGGCGTCACCGGCTCGATGTACGTGCGATCCGCGATCTCCGGATCGGTCATGATCGTCGCCGGATTCGAGTTCACGAGAATCACCTCGTATCCCTCTTCGCGCAGCGCTTTCGCCGCCTGCGTTCCGGAATAGTCGAATTCGGCGCCCTGTCCGATGACGATCGGACCGGAACCAATCACGAGAATGCGATGGAGGTCAGTGCGACGCGGCATTGATGAGATCTGAGATGATGTCGGCGCTCGTTCGCGTCGGCGTCCAGGCTGTGTCCGCGCGCAGCCTGTCGTTCTTTCCTACGAGACACGGGACGTCGACGGCGCGGCGCAGCGAGTCGTCCGGCACGAGTGTCGCCTCCACGCCCGCGGCCTTCAATACTTCCGCAGCGAGCTCGCCGACCGAAACGCCGCGCCCGCTGCAAACATTGTACACCTCACCGGGCAGTCCTTCCGACGCGAGCGCGACATATGCGCGCACCACGTCCTCGACGTGCAAAAAATCGCGCACGGTGATCGTATTGCCAATCGCGATTTTCGCGCCCTCCCGCTGACCCCTCACGGCAAGCACGCGGCCGACGAGCGCCGGGAGCAGAAAGCTCCTCGACTGGCCGCGCCCGCTGTGATTGAACGAGCGCGTGCAGACGACACGAATGCCGTCGGCGCGGAACGCTTCGAGCGCGAATTCTTCCTGCGCCATTTTCGTCGCCGCGTAAAAATTCCGCGGGCGGCATTCCGCGTGCTCGCCGAGCGGCATCGCCGACGCGTCGTGCCGGCCGTACTGCTCGGCGCTCCCGACGATCAGCACCACGGGATCCAGCGTCCCCGCCGCCTTGCGCTCGCGCACTTCATTCAGCACACGCACGGCGAGCCCCGCATTGACGTCGAGGGCGTGCATCGGATCGCCACCGGCCGCAGGGACAAACGAAACCCCCGCGAGGTGAAAAATTGCATCGGGCTGTGACGCTTCGATCGCCGCGCGAACCGCATCTTGCGCCCGCAAATCTTCATGGCGCCAGACGACGCCCGCATGGTCTTCGGATCCCAGAATGACGTCGCCCGGATCGCCGCTGAGCGAAGAACCCGTGACGGCCCATCCGAGGCGAACGAGCTGACGACAAAGCCACTGACCGGCGAATCCGCCGGCGCCCGTTACGAGGGCCTTCTTCGCCCCCACGTCAGCCCGTGCCGCTGCCGGCGAGTTGCTCGTGACGCGCGAGATCGGCGTCGACCATCATCCGCACCAGTTCGCGGAAATGCACCTTCGGCTCCCAGCCGAGCACGCGCTTCGCCTTCGAAGAATCGGCGACGAGCAGCTCGACCTCGGCGGGGCGCACGAACTTCTGGTCGGTCCTCACGAACTCCTTCCAGTCGAGATCGACATACGAAAACGCTTCCTCGCACAGCTGCTGCACCGACCATTTCTGGCCCGTGCCGATCACGTAGTCGTCCGGCTTGTCCTGCTGGAGCATCAGCCACATCGCTTCGACGTAATCGCCGACGTATCCCCAGTCGCGATGCGAGTGCAAGTGCCCCAGGCGCAGTTCCTTCGCGCGGCCGAGCTTGATTCTCGCGACTGCATCGGAAACCTTGCGCGTGACGAACTCGAGTCCCCGGCGCGGGCTCTCGTGATTGAACAAAATCCCGCTGACCGCGAACATGTTGAACGACTCGCGGTAGTTCACGGTGATCCAGTGCCCGTAGACTTTCGCGACGCCGTACGGCGAGCGCGGATAGAATGGCGTGGATTCCTTCTGCGGCGTCTCCTGCACCTGCCCGAATTGTTCGCTCGAGCTGGCCTGATAAAACCTTGCTTTCGGCGCCGCGCGCTTGGCTGCTTCGAGGAGGCGCGTGACGCCGAGCGCGGTGAATTCACCGGTGAGGACGGGCTGCGTCCACGAGGTCGCGACGAAACTCTGCGCGGCGAGATTATAGATCTCATCCGGCTTCGTGTCGCCGATCGCATCGACGAGGGACGTCTGATCGAGGAGATCGGCCGAGAGCAGTTCGACTTTGTCGACGAGGTGCGAAATCCGCTCATACGGGGTGGTCGAGCTGCGGCGCACGATGCCGATGACGCGATACCCTTTCGAGAGCAGGAGCTCTGCGAGGTACGAGCCGTCCTGGCCTGTAATGCCCGTTATTAGCGCAGTCTTCATAGCCTAGAAATCTGCACCGGAGGACGGTCCTGAGACAGTCTCGATGAGTGCAGAATCGGAAGTCTTGAGTCGAGACAACATCCGCGCACAAAAAAGGGAGCCGGCTGGCTCCCTTTTTTGACGATGAGCGATTCCAAGATCACGCGACGACAGCCGCCGCTGCGCCACGCGGCGCCCGCTGAATCTTGCCGGCGGCAAGGCAGCGCGTGCAGACCTTCACCTTCGTGATCTTCCCGTCGATGACGATGCGCGCGACCTGAAGGTTCGGCTTCCAGGTGCGGCGGGTCTTGTTGTTTGCGTGCGATACGTTGTTGCCGAAGGCGATGCCTTTCGTGCAGACGTAGCACTTGTTGCGTGCGATCGGCATGGCTCAGCCCTCCAACAGTTCGATGCGCGCCATCTCTGCGGCGTCACCCTTGCGGTGGCCGGTCTTGAGAATGCGCGTGTATCCACCCTTGCGCGTCGCGAACCGCGGACCGATTTCCTGAAAGAGCTTGTCCGAGGCCGAGCGTTTGGTGATGTGAATGCCGGCGAGACGGCGCGCGTGCAGCGTGCCGGTGCGGGCCTTCGTGATGAGCTTCTCGACGAACGGACGGAGTTCCTTCGCCTTCGCCTCGGTGGTCTCGATGGCGCCCTCGATGATCAGGGACGTCGCGAGATTGCGAAGAAGTGCGATTTTCTGCTCGGTCGTGCGGCGGAGCTGGCGTCCTGCTTTCTGGTGGCGCATGTCTGCTATTCCTCTGGGACGTCGTCAGGCGCCTTGGCGGCCGCGCGGCTCGGCGGAGTGCCGTGATCCGAGATGCGGATGCCTTCGCCATTCTCTTCGAAACGCATGCCGAAATTCAAATTCTCGCGCTCGAGCAGGTCGGCGATTTCCTGGAGCGACTTCTTGCCGAAGTTCTTCACTTCGAGGATCTGGTCTTCCGTCTGGCGCACGAGATCGCCGAGCGAACGAATGCTCGAGTTCTTGAGCGAGTTCACCGAACGGACCGAAAGTTCGAGGTCGTCGATCGGCGTCTTGAGCAGCATCGCGAGCCTGCCCGAATCGGTGCCCGCGAATTCGCCGCCGCCGACCGGCGCAGCGGAGTGCGTCCCGAATCCGACGAAGTACTGGAAGTGCGTCTGCGCGAGCGCGGCGGCGTAGCTGACCGCCTGCTCCGGCGTCACGGTGCCGTTCGTCTCGACCGTGAGGACGAGGCGATCGTAGTCGGTGCGCTGTCCGACGCGCGTTTCCGCGACGGAGAAGTTCACGCGGCGAACCGGCGAGTAGATCGAGTCGATGCGAACGAGATCGACCGGCAGCGAGCGATCGGCCGGATGCTGCTCGGCCTCGACGTAACCGCGTCCCTTGTTCACGTAGAGCTCGACCGACAGATCGCGGTCGTCCTGCATCGTGAAGAGGTGATGCGCCGGGTCGATGATCGTCGCGCCCTTGGGCGATTCGATGTCACCGGCCGTGACGGCACCTGCTTTCTTGACGCTGATCTTGAAGATCGCGTCTTCGATTTCGTCCGGCAGCGAGAGCGTCAGCGTCTTCAGGTTACCGATGATCTGGTGCACGTCTTCGGCGACGCCCTGAATGGTCTGATGCTCGTGCAGCACGCCGTCGATGCGGAAGCCCCACACGGCGGAGCCGCGCAGCGACGACAGCAGCATGCGCCGCATCGCGTTGCCGAGCGTGTGGCCGAAGCCACGCTCGAGCGGCTGGAGGCGGAACTCTGCAATGTTGGTTTCGTCCTCGCGCTTCGTTGCTTCAACGAGCTGCGGACGGACAAGGCCGCGGAGATCGATTGCTTGAACCATAAATTTCCAGAATCCTTTGATGATGGTCAGACGGTCGTTGCGTCGCTTTGCGAACCGTCTACGCCCTACCCCGCCCCTGACGCGCGGTAGGATGTGATGGGGTCAGGGCCCCGACCTAAAAAAACTTTTACTTCGAGTACAACTCGACGACGAGCTGTTCCTGCGCGGCGATCGGAATCGCCGAGCGCTGCGGACGCTCGAGCATGCGGCCGCTGAACGAATCCTTGTCGACGGCCAGCCAGCCCGGCGTCTGACCGCGGCCCGACTGTTCGAGCGACGTGATGACGATCGCGAGTTCTTTCGACGCCGCGCGCATCTTGATTTCCTGGCCCGGCGCGACTGCGAAGCTCGGCACGTCCACGCGCTTGCCGTTGATCTCGATGTGGCGGTGGCGAATGAGCTGACGCGCAGCCTTGCGGCTCGGCGCGAAGCCCATGCGGTACACCATGTTGTCGAGACGGCTCTCGAGTGCGGCGAGCAGGTTGTGACCGGTGATGCCGGGCAGCGAGCTCACCTTCTCGAACGTGTTGCGGAACTGCTTTTCAGAAACGCCGTAGATACGCTTGATCTTCTGCTTCTCGCGAAGCTGCTTCGCGTATTCCGAAAGCTTGCGGCGGCGGCCGGTGTTCTGGCCGTGCGCGCCCGGCGCATAGGGACGGCGCTCGACGGGGCACTTCTCCGTGAAGCACTTGGTGCCCTTGAGGAACAATTTCGTGCCTTCGCGACGGCACTGACGGCAGCTGGGTCCGGTGTAACGCATGGCTTAGACCCTCCGGCGCTTCGGCGGACGGCAGCCGTTGTGCGGAATCGGCGTCACGTCCTTGATCGACTTCACGCCGAGTCCCGCGGCGGCGAGCGCCTGAATCGCGCTCTCACGGCCCGAACCCGGACCCTGCACGCGAACATGGACGCGGCGCACACCGAGCGTCATCGCCTCGCGCGCAGCCTGCTCGGCGGCGACGGTGGCGGCGAACGGCGTCGACTTCTTGGAACCCTTGAACCCGGCCTTCCCCGACGAACCCCACGCGACGGTGTTGCCGTGCGCATCGGTGATCGTGATGGTCGTGTTGTTGAAGGTCGCGGCGATGTGGGCCACGCCTTCGGCCTCCACCACGCGCTTGGTCTTCTTTCCGATAGCCATTACTTGGTCACCTTCTTCTTGCCGGCAATCGCGCGGCGCGGGCCCTTCTTGGTGCGGGCGTTGGTGTGGGTGCGCTGACCGCGGGTCGGCAGGCCACGGCGATGACGAATGCCGCGGTACGAGCCGATGTCCATGAGGCGCTTGATGTTCATCGCGACTTCGGTGCGGAGCGCACCTTCGACGCGGTAGGTTTTTTCGATTTCCTGGCGGAGACGATTCACGTCTGCGTCCGAGAGATCCTTGATGCGCTGATCGGGCGAAACACCTGCTGCCGCGATGATGCGGCGCGCAGTTTCACGTCCGATTCCGAAGATGTAGGTAAGGCCGATCTCGACCTTTTTCTCCCGTGGGAGATCGACGCCTGCGATGCGTGCCATGATTAACCCTGCCGCTGCTTATGCTTGGGATTGCGCGTGCAGATGATGCGGGTCACTCCACGGCGTTTTACGACCTTGCAGTGCTCACAAATCGGCTTGACGCTGCTGCGAACTTTCACTTCGGAGACTCCGGGAAAGGCGAAAGACGTTGCTGGGACATGTTTTGGGGCAGTCTCACAACGTAATCCGCGCGGGGCCTTGACACAAGTCCCCGTATCGACGTGTACCGAACACCTACTTCTTCGCCGGAACGGTCAGCAGTTTGACCGTATTGCCGATTTTCGCCTCCAAGGCGCCCTTGGTCGAGCACGGCGAGTAATCCCGGCCGGCGACGATGGGATCGTGTCCCAGCGCCTGGATCCGCGTCGACACCCTGGAGCCGCCCCGCCCGTCATCGACGACGAAGCTCAGCACGTTCATGTCGATGTCCCACGTCTCGGCATTGGCGACGCCGAGCTTCTCACCGCAATCGACGACCGCCTGCATCGCCAATCCGCCGATCCGTCGCCGGACCTTCAGCGCCTCGTTCGTGACGGAGCGGGTCGCGGCATCGAATCGCCCGATCGGAATATCGAGCCGCTTGTAGGCGAGTTCGAGAAGGGCGTACGCAGAGTCCGGCTTGACGGCCACCGCCGTAGGAATAGCGGTGAATTGCATCGTGCTCGCAAGACTCGTTGTGCCGCCGACGGCAACGAGATTCGTCGTCATGGGCGTAACCGATGTGTCGGGCGGGTTTCGGCCGCATGCGGCGATCAACAGGAGCGAACAGGTGAGCGATCGCGAAGGGCTCACGAGGGCCGCTCAGCCCAGCCGGTTCACAACGGCTTCGAATGCCGTCGCCGGATCCGGCGCGGCCGTGACCGCGCGACCGACCACCACGTACGCCGCACCGGCCCGGGCCGCTTCCTCCGGCGTAACGACGCGCGATTGATCGTCGCCGGCGATCGCGCCGGTGCGCAGACCGGGGACGAGCGGCTCGAGTTTCGCTCCGAACGTCGCCCGCACCGCCGCACACTCGCCGCCGGCACATACGATGCCGTGGGCGCCCGCGCCCGCCGCGAGTTCCGACAGCCTGAGCACTTCGTCGCCGAGCGTCGGGAGCGGCCGTCCGAGTGCGGCGCTCGCGGTCGCGAGGTCCATCGACGTGAGCACGGTGACGACGAGGACCCCGGTATGTTCTCCCGCGCCGTCCACAGCCGCGCGGATCATCGCCGCTCCGCCGATGCCGTGAATCGTGAGCAGCGCGACGTTCATGCGCATCGCGCTCGCGGCGGCTTTGTTCACCGTCGACGGAATGTCGTGCAGTTTGAGATCGAGAAAGACGCGCTTCCCTTCCGCGTGCAGTTTCTCGATTACGTGCGGCCCCGCCGCCGTGAAGAGCTGAAGGCCGACTTTGTAGAAGTCGGCGCGCGGGCCGAGTTTCGCCACGAGAGCGAGCGCATCCGATTCGGTGGGCACATCGAGCGCGACGATCGGCTGCGGCTTCATGCGTGGAAGCTAAACCAATTCGGACCTACTTCCAATCGAGCGCGCCACTCAGATCACCGAGACGCGCGACGCCGTTTTTCGCGCACCATGCGGTGAGATCGAGAACGATCGTTTCGGGAACGCGCGGATTCGCGAGCGCGGCGGTCCCAACCGCCACGAGCGTCGCGCCTGCGAGGATGTACTGGAGCGCGTCCTCGGCGCTGCCGACGCCTCCGAGCCCGATGATCGGCACCGAAACCGCTTTA
The DNA here is from genome assembly GCA_036003525.1 of Gemmatimonadaceae bacterium. Taxonomy (GTDB): domain Bacteria; phylum Gemmatimonadota; class Gemmatimonadetes; order Gemmatimonadales; family Gemmatimonadaceae; genus Fen-1231. Next base: position 7,518 of record DASYSH010000525.1, read on the forward strand.
CGGACTTTCCACGTCGCGAGCACGCCGACCGGACGCAGCCCCGGTCCGCTCACGCCTCCGCTGCCGAATCCGAGTTTCGGCTTTCGCGTGTCCAGGTCGATCACCAGCCCGGGCATCGTATTCACGACGCTGATGCCATCGGCGCCGGCGTCGGTGGCCACGCGCGCGGTGAAGCCGATATCGGGGAGCGTCGGCGAAAGCTTTACGAAGAGCGGACGGCGCGTCGCCGCACGGGCGCGCGTCACGACCGCGGTCAGCGACGCCGCGTCCGCGCCGAACTCGAGGCCACCGGCGCGCGTGTTCGGACAGCTGACGTTCAACTCGTACGCGTCGAGCCCTTCGGAATCGTCGAGGCGCGCGACGACGTCGCCGAAGTCTTCCACGATGCGGCCGATCACGTTCACGATCACGCGTGCATGCTTCAGTTCGCGCGCGAGCCATGGAAGCTCGTTCGCTTTCACCTCGTCGGCTCCTGGGTTCGCGAGGCCGACGGCGTTGATCATTCCGCCGTCGAACTCGGCGACGCGCGGTGAGGGCGCGCCGGGTCGCGGCTCGAGGCTGACGGCTTTCGTGACGATGCCCCCGAGCCGGTCGAGCGACATCACGCCCGCGAGTTCGCGGCCGTACGCCGCGGTGCCAGCGGCGAGGAGAATCGGATTTTGAAAATCGAGACCGGCGGCGTGCGTTTTCAGCACGGCGCTCCCGCTCACTTCCGCGGTTCCTGCGTTGAGGAGGTTCCGGTCACGCGACGCTCATATCGGGAAAGATACTCCATTGCCCCGTCCGCGACCGCGCTCGCGATCGCACGCTGCCCGGCGTCGCCGGAGATATATGCGGCCTCGGCGGGGTTCGTGCCGAATCCGATTTCCACCAGCACCGATGGCATGAACGCCGTCACGAGGACCATGAATCCCGCCTGCTTCACGCCGCGGCTCGGACCCGGATGGATTTTTCGCAGGCGTCCCTGAATCGTCTCGGCGAGATCGCTCGATTCACGCAGCTGCTCGTTCTGCGCCATGTCCTTGAGAATGAATCCCAGTCCGCTCTCCTGGGACGGATCGCCGCTCGTTTCGAAGCGCACGACTTCGTTTTCCATCTTTGCGACGCGGCGTTCGTCTTCCGTCTTTGCTTCGGCGAGAAAGTACGTTTCGAATCCGCGCGCGCCACCCGGATCCTTCCAGCCAAGATTTGCGGCGTTGACGTGGATTGAGATGAACAGGTCGCCCTTCGCGGCATTCGCGATCTTTCCGCGATCGCCAAGCGCGATGAGCGTGTCCGAGCTGCGCGTCATCAACACGTTGACGCCGCGGCTCATGAGTTCGCGCTGGAGTTTTTTCGCGACATCGAGCGTGATGTCCTTTTCATACAGCGACGTGCGCTGGCCGATCGGTCCGTGCATTCCGGGATCGACGCCTCCATGACCTGCGTCGACGACGATGAGGCGCCGCCGGGAAAGCGCGGGCGACGCGGCCGCCGGAGTCGCGCGGGCGCCGGGCGGCCGAACGTCCGGCGCGCGTGACGGCGCGGCCGCCGTGTTGTTCGCGACATTCCTGAACGCACGCAGTTCGCGAGTGTCCGCGTCCCAAACGATGCGATTGCCGATACGCGGCACGAGATCGGCGAGGATCTGCAGCGGCAGCAGCAGCGCGCCATTGCGCAGAATCGGCGCGGCGGCGAGCGGAACCGGGCCGGCATCCGTCGTCGCGAACGGCACTCCGTCGACGAGCGTGAAGCTCACGCCCGGCGCGTCGATCTTCCAGCGGCCCGGCTTGGTGCTCGAGACCGATCCGCCGATGAGCGGGAGCACGACGTCCGCGCGCAGTGCGCCGCCCGCCGGGGTGGAGACGACAGCGAGCGTCGTGTCGCGTGTGATACCGCGCACGTGGACGCTGTCCTGTGCGAACAGCGAAACAACTGCGACGAACAACGGTGCGGCGATCATCGCCGGACCTTCACCGCGCGCGCCATTTCGCGCTTGTCGTCCTTCTCCTTCAAGTCCGCCCGCTTGTCATGATTTTTCTTTCCCTTGCCGAGTCCGAGGCGCACCTTCGCCCGGCCCCGCTTGAAATAGATCTCGAGCGCGATGAGCGTGAGTCCCTGCCGCTCGACGGCGCCGATCATTTTTTTGATCTCGCGCGCGTGCAATAACAGCTTTCGCGTGCGCGTCGCTTCGTGATTGAACCGGTTGCCCTGCTCGTACGGCGCGATGTGCAGATTCAACAGCCACACTTCGCCGTCTTTCACTATGCCGTATGCATCGGTGATCTGCGCCTTTCCGTTGCGCAGCGACTTCACTTCAGTACCCGTCAGCGCGATGCCTGCTTCCCATGTCTCGATGATCTCATAGTCGAACCGGGCACGGCGATTTTTCGCGATCGACTCGATCGCGTCGTCCGCACCGTCGCTCTTCGGTCGTCGGTCTTCGGTCCCCTTAGCCATGGTTGATTATACCCCACGACAAAAGACGAGCGGATGCGCCCTTGGGTATCGGGTGCAGCACCATTAGGTTAGACACGCACGCCGAAGTGGTGGAACTGGTAGACGCGCTGGCTTCAGGAGCCAGTGGGTGCAAGCCCGTCCGGGTTCGAGTCCCGGCTTCGGCACTTAGGGATGGATTGGCGCGAGGGGACGGCATACTACGAGTAAAAAAGGTCGTTGGTCCCTCGGTGGTCCGTTAACGAATTCGTTAACAGAACGCCGAGGGACCAACGACTTTTAACGGGGGCAAGATTGCCCGCGAGCGCGACTTAGTGCGCTGCGGCTTCCGAAGGCGGAAGGTGTTCCGGCAGTGTCGCCTCGCCGTACACGGACCGCAGCGCCGCATTCGCCTCCGCGATATACCCGCTCAGCAGCTCCACCGCCCGCGGCAACGGCGCCCCCGCCGAGCGCGCACCATCCGACGCGAACGCGAGCAGCACCCGCCCCAGCCGCTCACCGCTCCCCACCGTTCCGCCGCGCGCGATCAGCGCCTCCTTGTAGCCGGAGAGCCGGTCGTTGAGCTGTTTGCCGACCAGCTCAAGCATCATCGGGTCGACGGCCGGGTCCTTTTCTACCGCTTCGCCCATCGCGGCAACAACG
>DASYSH010000526.1:0-4382 GCA_036003525.1 Gemmatimonadaceae bacterium
CGAATCTCATCGGCGTAATGGAGCTGCTCCATGACGAGCACACCCTTCACCGGCCGGAGCAGCACGATGTACTGCTGGCCGCGCGCGGCGTATTGTCCGACGGCCGCGAGTTCGGTCTCCTCGAGCGCCGCCGCGAGAAGGCGATACGCGCGGTCGCCGCCCTTGTCGGGCGCGAGATAGTAGACTTTCTCGAGGTAGATGCGGTCCACCTTCGCGAGCGGAACGAACTCGAGGATGTCGATCGCGCCGGACGCCTTTTCGTCCAGGGCCTTGAGCTCTTCTTTCGAAAGCACGACATATTGGCCCTTGGAAAACTCATACCCTTTGACGGTGTCGTCCCGTGTGACGACTTCGCCGTCTTTCGTGCAGATGTACTGCTGCTTGAGACGCGAATTGCATTTCTTGTGAAGCATGTTGAACGAAATCGACACCGCCGATTCCGCAGACGAGTACAGGTTTACGGGAACCGAAACGAGTCCGAAAGAAATGTTCGCGTTTGCAATTGAACGGGCAGGCATATTAGTAGACGGCAGAGGACGGACGGCGGACGGCAGGATGAGTCTCCAGTAGAACTATGACTCCAGACGATAGCGGCGCACAACCGCCAAAAAACGACCATCTCAGCGCCTACCGCGCCAAGCGATCTTCGGACACGTCGCCGGAGCCGGTCGGCAGCGTATCGCCCGTCCCTGGCCGGCTTTTTGTCGTCCACAAACACGCCGCGCGGCAGCTGCACTTCGATCTCCGTCTGGAAATGGACGGAGTGTTGCGCTCGTGGGCCGTGCCGAAAGGCCCCTCGTACGATATGAACGACAAACGGCTCGCCGTAAAAGTCGAGGACCATCCGCTCGAGTACGGCGATTTCGAGGGCGTCATTCCCGAGGGCAACTACGGCGCCGGCGGCGTGATCGTGTGGGATCGCGGCGAGTGGATCGCACTGGAAGACTGGCGCGAAGGGCTCGTGAAGGGAAAGCTCCTCTTCGAGTTTCACGGGTACAAGCTTCACGGAAAATGGACGCTCGTGAAGATCAAAAAGAGCGAGCGCGACTGGCTGCTCATCAAGGAGCGCGATGCGTGGATGCGCTCGCCGGGCACGGACTTTCCCGAAGAGTCGGTGCTTTCGGGGCTGACGGTCGAGGAAGTGAAGGAGGGCCGGACGCCTGCCGGTGCGCTGCGCGCTGCGCTCGAGCAGACCGCGGCAGTTCGGCATCGTGTCGATCCGAAATCGGTGAGTCCTACTCTTGCCGAGCCCGCGGACAAAGCGTTCACGCGCGACGGCTGGCTGTTCGAGCTGAAGCTGGACGGCTACCGCCTCATTGCGAGCAAGACGGGCGCGCAGGTGCTGCTGCTGACGCGCAACGGCAACGACTACACCGCTGTGTTTCCCGAAGTCGCGCGCGCGGTGAAGGCGCTTCCGTTCACCGACTGCATCATCGACGGCGAAGTCGTCGTGATGGATTCCGCGGGCAAGCCGAGTTTCGCGCGCCTTCAGCAGAGGGGACGGATGTCGAGCCCGCTCGACATCAAACGGGCGGCTGTCGAGCTGCCCGCGGAGTTTTTCGTATTTGATTTTCTTTCGTTCGAGGATTTCGATCTCCGCCCGCTGCCGCTCGCACAGCGAAAGGCACTGCTGCTGGCGAACTTTCCGAAGCTGGGCGCAGTGCGCGTGCTCGACCACATCGAGCGCGAGGGCGAGGCGATGCTCTCCTCGGTCAGCGCGATGGGGCTCGAGGGCATCATCGCGAAGCGCGCGGACTCCAAGTACGCCGGCGGCCGCACGGACGCGTGGCTCAAGATCAAAACAGAACGGACCGGTGACTTCGTCATAGTCGGATTCACCGAGGGCAAAGGGAGCCGCGCACATTTCGGCGCGTTGCAGCTCGCGGACATGGTCGGCGGCACGCTCTGCTACGCCGGCCGCGCAGGAACGGGATTCGACGACAAGCTGCTCGGCGAAATCAAAGCGCTGCTCGACCCGCTCGTGCGCGCGGACGCGCCGTGCATGGGACCGGCGACCGAGCCTGGCGCGGAGCCGCTCCCGAGCGATCGCATCCCCGAGACCAAGACGACGACGTGGGTCGAGCCGCGATATGTGTGCGAGGTGCGGTTCGCTGAATGGACGCCGGACGGGTTTCTGCGTCATCCGACATTTCTCCGCATGCGCAGCGATAAAGAGCCGCGCGACTGCGAACGCCAGGGATGGTCGGCCGCACCGCGGGCGACGGACGGCGCAGATGCGCGCGCGAACGAACTCCCTGCACCGCCGCCTCGCGCGCCGGTCGAGAAGACCGTCGCGTTTTCGAATCTCAAGAAAGTGTATTGGCCGGCGGAGGGCTACACGAAGGGCGATATGGTCGAGTACTATCGCGCCATTTCAAAATGGATGCTGCCCTATCTGCGCGACCGGCCCCTCGTGCTCACGCGATTTCCCGACGGCATCGACGGCAAGTCTTTCTATCAGAAAGACGCGCCGGAGTTCGCGCCGTCGTGGGTGCGCACCGTGCCGATCTGGAGCGAGGACACGCAGCGCGAGATTCGCTATTTCGTCTGCGACGATCTCGAGACACTGCTGTACGTCGCGAACATGGGATCGATCCCGATGCACATCTGGGCGAGCCGCGTGGGATCGCTCGAGCAGCCCGACTGGTGCGTGATCGACCTCGATCCCAAAGATGCGCCATTCTCGGATGTGATTCGCACCGCGATCGCGGTGCACGAACTGTGCGACGCGATCGGCTGGCAGTCACATGTGAAGACGACGGGAAAGACCGGGCTCCACATTTTGGTTCCGCTCGCGGGGTTGTGCACGTACGCGCAGTCGCGCGCGTTCGGTGAACTGATCGCGCGGCTCATATTGCGCAAACTTGGCGAGACCGTGACGATCACGCGGCAAGTCATGAAGCGCGGCGTGAAAGTTTATCTCGATTATTTGCAGAACCGACACGGCCAGACGATCGTCTCGCCGTTCAGCGTGCGTCCGTTGCCGGGCGCGACGGTTTCGATGCCGCTGCTGTGGAGCGAGGTGAACGAATCACTCGATCCGCGGGATTTCACCATTCGAAATGCGGTCGAGCGAATGGAGAAACTCGGAGAGGATCCGGTGCGGAGCGTGATGGATGAGGTGCCGGATCTTGCGACCGTGCTGCAACGATTGTCGGAGCGGGAGAAGTAGATCCTCGCGTCGCTCGCGTCGCGGAACAGTGGCGCCGTGACAAACCTCGCTCGGCGACCGTCCATTGAGTTAGACTGGTGTCGTCTGCCCCCACGATTCCAAATCCCGAATGCCCCTTTGCACAATCGGTTACGAGAAGCGGTCGCTCGACGAGTACATCGATCTTCTTCTTGCGAACGGAGTGGAGGTCGTGCTCGACGTGCGTGAAACTGCTTGGTCGCACAAGCCGGGTTTTTCTAAGACGGCCTTCGCGGCCGGCCTGCATGCGGCCGGAATTTCCTACATCCATCTTCGCGCAGCCGGAAATCCGAAGGCACTGCGGGCGACCGCGAGCAGCCACGCGGAGTGTTTGGCATTGTATCGAGAGTACGTGTGCGATCATCCCGAAATACTGACAACACTGTCTGAGACGCTGCGCGCGCATGGTGTCACCCATCGCCGCATTGCGCTGACCTGCTTTGAGCGCCACCCCGAGGATTGTCATCGCAGCATTCTCGCCGATGCGTGGGCAGCACGCAACGACGATGAGGTACTCCACCTGGGCCCTGAAGGTTGTAAGCGATTGGTCCCCGCCTAGAACAGACTTTGCTGGGCCTGGCGCTTGGGATACCACAGGCCAATCACTCCCCATGTCTGTTGGTGGAGAAAGAAATTCCCGATGAACAAACGAAAGTCATACTCGGCCAGATTGGAGATGGCCTGCAATTTTTGTCGCGCTTTTTCCCAGCTCCCGTCGCGCCGAGCAAGCTCCAAGAGACCCCAGTCGAGCACCATCATGTCGTGGGGCCGTTTCGCGCACTTCTCACAGGGCGTGGCGCAGCGCCACACGATGCGAATCTCTTGCGGCAAGAACTCAAGTGCCTTGTATTCCGTGAGGAACAGGTCGGTCTGCGACGTCACGCTCTCCCACTTTTCCTCGAATTCTTTCCTAGCCGCAGCACTCTTCTGCCTCAGATAAACGCGCTCGACGGAACCGGGCCGAATTAGGCCCATTGAAGTCGCGTTGCGTTGCCGCGCTGCGTCGAGTTGCCCCAAACTTTCGAAATGCCATGTGTCGTCACGAAACAACCATTCGCGCCGGCCGGCCCATCCCTGTTGATCGGTAGGCACTCGCCGCACGATCGTCAGCGAGTCTGATTCGATGCGGTGACTCTCTGGTCGATTGTCCTTCGGATTCCGACTGGCACGCACCTCGACGATGTCGCCGATG
>DASYSH010000527.1:0-5582 GCA_036003525.1 Gemmatimonadaceae bacterium
GTTGAGCACTGGCTGTTGCACGGCGCAGGTCACGCGTGGTCGGGGGGGAGCTCCGACGGTACGTTTACCGATGGCGGCGGCCCGGATGCGTCAGCCGAAATGATCCGGTTCTTCCATGCTCGAGCGCGCTCGCGCAGGATCGACGGCGACGCTAGATATTGACGTCAACCGGCGCGCCTGCGCAAAAACAGGTGCGTCGTTCTCTCCCCTTCGACTTGCTTCGCGCACTCATACCCGAGCGCGCGCATGTCGAGATCGCGCCACAAATTCTCGCCGGCTCCAAGCAGTACCGGCCGCACGGCCAAGTGCAGTTCGTCGACCAGTCCGGCCTGCAGATATTGACGCACCGTCGCGACGCCGCCGCCGAGCCGCACGTCGCGGCCGTTCGCCGCAGCTTTCGCGCGCTCGAGCGCGGAGTGGATACCGTCAGTGACGAAATAGAACGTCGTACCGCCCTGCATTTCCAGCGGCTCGCGGGCGTAATGCGTCAGCACGAACACCGGCACGTGATATGGCGGCTCGTCGCCCCACCAGCCTTTCCAGCTTTCGTCCGGCCACGGTCCGCGCACCGGACCGAACATGTTGCGACCGAGGATCCACGCGCCGATGTTGTCGAACGCGCGATCGGCGATGTCGTTGTCGACTCCGGTTTCGCCGCCTTCCTTGCCCTGATGCTTCCGCCACGTCCGCGTGTGGAAGAACCATTGCATCAGGTCGGGCCCGTTTACGCCAAGCGGATTCTTCAAATCCTGATTTGGCCCGGCGCCAAAACCGTCGACCGAAAGGGCAAAACTAAGAACGCGAAGTTTCGACATGAGCTCCTAATCGGACTGCAATGCGTTGGTCGGACTCACCCGGGCCGCGCGCGCCGCGGGAATCGTGGTCGCCAGCAGCGTGATCGCTGTAATTAACAACGCGGCGAGCGACAGGATCAACGGGTCGGCCGCATTGATCGCGTACACACGGCTGGAAACGATCTTGCCCGAAAAATACGCCAGCCCGAGACCGGCACCCGCGCCAAGAAGACCGAGCGTCGCGCCCTGCCGCATGACCAGCATGAACACCGACTGCGGCGTGGCGCCGAGTGCGAGACGTGTCGCCATTTCGTCGCGCCGCAGAAAGCCGGCGTACGAGACTACGCCGTAAATCCCCACGGCGGCAAGCACGACCGCGATTGCGCCGAAGATCAGCATCAGGGTCATCCCGAGTTCCTGACGGCGCAATGTGCCGCCGACGATATCAGCGGCCGACTGGAAATCGATCGCCATCGTCGGGTTGAGTTTCTTCGCCTCGGCCCGTATGCCGCGCTCCACCGCGCCGACAGCGGCTGCGTCCGATTGTGAAGTCGCCACGACGACTGTCACGCGGCCCTGGCCGCTCTGCGTCAACGGACTGTAGTACGCCGGTTCCGCACGCTCGGCGAGCGACTTCTGTCGAACATCGTCGACGACACCGATAACCGTCACCTCTCGTGTCGGGTCCGGTGTTGGATATCCCGCTGAGAATTGCGAACCGATAGGATCGCGGCCCTTGAAATAGCGGTCGGCGAAGGTCTTGTTGATGATCGCGACTTGCTGGCTGGTCTGATTGTCGCCCGTGTTGAAATCGCGGCCGGAGATCATTCGCGTGCCCATCGCCGCAAACAGGCCGGGCCCCGCGCTTCGCTGGCGTGTGCCGGGCGGGTTCTCCGCGTCGAACGGCTGGCCGTGAAACTGAACCAGAAGCGAGTTCTCGGGACGACCGACCATCGGATATGCAGAGACCATCCCGACACTGCTCACACCGCGCACGCCTTGAATGGCGGTGACGAGATCGGTCTGCGCCTGAAGCAGCGCATTGAAGTTCGGAAAGCGACCGCCGCCAAACGTCGCGTCGAAAACGATTCGCTTGTCCGTCGCGAAGCCGGCGTCGGTGTTCCGAAGATTCGCGAACCCGCGAACGAGCCAGCCCGCGCCCGCGACCAGCATGATCGCCAGCGCGACCTCGGTTACGGTCATTGCCATCAGCCATCGCGTGGTTCCGCGCCCCGCGCTTGCCGAACGCGAGCTTTCGTTCATCAGCGATTTCATGTCGCTGCGCATCAACCGCACGGCCGGGGCGAGCCCGATGATCGCTCCCGTGATGAAAAGCATCACGAGTGAAAAGAGCAGCACTCGTCCGTCGAATGGCACCGCGTCGAGCCGGGGCAGCTTTGACGCGCCGATCGCGAGCAGCGCGCGAAGCCCCAGCGCGCCGAGTCCGACTCCGACCACCGTGCCAGCCGCGGCGAGCACCATCGACTCCGTGAGAAGCTGACGAACGAGACGGCCCCAGCCGGCGCCGAGCGCGGCGCGCACCGCCATCTCCCGCGCCCGCGCCGCGCCGCGCGCGAGCAAAAGATTCGCCACGTTCACACACGCGAGCAGCAGCAGCAGTCCGGTGGCAGACATGACGATAATGAGAATCGGCCCGAGATCGCCGACGATCGCCTCGACGAGCGGCCGTGATACAAAGACGCGGCTCCGATCCGCGGCGGGAAAGTCACGCGCGAGACCGCCGATCACGGTCCCCATTTCGCCCTTCGCACGATCGATCGTCGTGCCGGGCTTCAGGCGCATGAAGCCTTCGAAATTGTGCCCGATGTCAGTGGGCGGGTTGTTCTGTGCGATCCATATGTTTGCCCCGTGCGGCATATCGAAATCGCGCGGCGCAACGCCGGCAATGTTCCCGGTGAATTCGGCGAAGTGGATCGGCTTGCCGATGATCGCGGGGTCGCCATTATAGAACTGCTTCCACAGTCCCGTGGAAATCACGATGCGCGGCGGCGGCCCGGGCTGACGCGGAGTGTTTGGCGCCGGCGGCGGGAGCGGAACGTGGTCGGCGTGCGTGAACCCGCCGCTCGTCATCGGCAGACCGAATACCTCGAAAAACCCTTCGGTCACGCCATACACCTGCACGTGCGACGGTGTCCCGTCGTCGGCGACCAGAGTGAGATCACCCGCGTTGTAGCCGGCGGAACGCTCGATCGACAGGCCGGGATCATTCAGCCGGTAGATTTCGCCGGGCGAGAGCAGGCCCGTCGTGACGCGCCCATCCGTGAGAGCGGTTCGCAGACTGTACAGGTTTTCAGCGTGCGGGTACGGCAACGGGTGGAGCAGAACCGCGCTCAGCGTGGTGAAGATCGCGGTCGTGGCGCCGATGCCGAGTGCGAGCGTGGCGATGGCCGCCAGTGGAAATCCCGGCGAACGGCGAAATGTGCGGAGCGTAACGCGGATGTCCTGCAGGAGCGTTTCCATTCGCATTCATCCTGTTGCGGGTCAGATCGCTGCGCCGAACCTCTCTCGCACATGCGACACCGCGCTCGCGAGCGCGTCGATATCGCTGGAATCGTTATACACGTAGACACTCGCGCGGGTGGTAGAGTTTACACCGAGCGAGCGCATCAGGGGCTGCGCGCAGTGATGGCCGGCGCGGACCGCGATGTTCTCCGCATCGAGCAGCTGCGAAAGGTCGTGCGGATGCACATCTCGCAGCGTGAAACTCACGACCCCGCCGCGCCGCTCGGGCGGCGGTCCAAGGATCGCAACGTCGTCGATCGCGGCGAGCCGCTCCGTCGCGTATTGCATCAGCGCGGCCTCGTGCGCGTGCACGCGGCTCATCCCAAGCGCGTCGAGATACGCGACGGCCGCCGCGAGGCCGACCGCGCCTTCGACGTTCGGCGTTCCCGCCTCGAATTTGTGCGGAAGGACATTCCATGTCGTCGCCGCGTCGCCGACGAGCGCGATCATATCGCCGCCCATCTGATATGGCGGCATCGACTCGAGGAGATCGCGCTTCGCGATCAGGCCGCCGATTCCCATCGGGCCGAGCATTTTGTGCCCGCTGAACGCATAGGCGTCGACGCCGAGCGAATCGAATCCGACCTGCAGGTGCGGCGCACTCTGCGCGCCGTCGCAGACGGCGAGCGCGCCGACCCGATGTGCGATCGCCGTGATCGCCGCGACCGGATTCACGGTGCCGAGCGCGTTCGAGACGTGCCCGAACGCGACGACCTTCGTGTTCGGCGTGGCGAGCGCGCTCAGGCTGTCGAGATCGATCTCGCCTTCGGGCGTAAGCTCGCAAATTTTGAACTCGGCGCCGGTTGCCAGCGCGAGCTGCTGCCACGGCACGAAGTTGGCGTGATGCTCGAGGCGCGTCACGACGATGCGGTCGCCCTTGTTCACGTTCGCGCGGCCCCAGGCGGTCGCGATGAGATTCAGCGACTCCGTGGTTCCGCGCGTGAAAATCAGCGTGTCCGGATCGGCGGCCCCGAGAAAACGCGCGATGGAATCGCGCGCGGTTTGATACGCCTCGGTCGCGGCCGCGCTCAGTGCGTACGCGCCGCGGTGCGGGTTCGCATTGTCGCGCTCGTAGTAACCGCTGATCGCATCGAGCACAGCCTGCGGCTTCTGCGTCGTCGCCGCGGAGTCGAGATATCGCAGCTTCGGGTCGGCGGTGAGGAGCGGGAAATCGGAGCGTGGCGCGAGGGACGCGATCGTCATGCGTCGGTCGCCGCGGCGCTCACGAAAATGCCGCCGCCATCGGAGCGCACGTCGTAGCGAATGAGCGGTTCATCGGCCGGCCCTTCGAGAACGGCACCGGTGCGGCAGTCGAACTGGGCGCCGTGCCAGCCGCATTCCAGGCGCGCACCGGGCAGGAGCGTTCCGTTGGAAAGCGGAAACGCGGAGTGCGGACATTCGTCGCGCACGGCGAACAGCTGACCGTCGGCGTTGCCGACGCATACCGGCGTGCCGTCGGCGAGCCGCGCCGCGCGCAGCTCACCGGGTCCAATCGTATCGTCGGTCACCCGCTCAAACGTCTGCATCGACCAGCGCTGATTTCATCGCGTGCCACGCCAGCGTCGCGCACTTCACGCGGAGCGGAAACCGCGCCACGCCGGCAAATGCCTTCAGTTTGCCGAGGTCTTCGCCGGTATCATTGCCGGTGACCAATCCGTGAAAGGATTCGAAGATCCTTTCGGCTTCGGCGCGCGTCTTGCCTTTGACCGTTTGCGTCATCAGGCTCGCGCTGGCCTTGGAGATCGCGCATCCCGAACCCTGAAACGAAACGTCGTCGATGACATCGCCGTCCATGTGCAGCCAGACCGTCAGCTGGTCGCCGCACATCGGATTGATTCCATCGGCATGAGCGGTCGCCGCAGGCATCGCGCGAAAATTCTGCGGCCGGCGGTTGTGGTCGAGGATGATGCTCTGGTAGAGCTCTTCCAGCTCCGCGCTCATCGGTGCGCTCAAAAAGAATTCGTCAGCGCTGTTCGCCGAACGACTGCGTGAACCGCGCGAACGCGAGCGCCTCGAGTCCTTCGCGCAGCGCGTCAACTTCGATCGTCTCGAGCACTTCGGCCGCGAACGCATATGTGAGCAGCGCACGCGCATTGTCCGCGCCGAGTCCGCGGCTCTTCATGTAGAACAGCGCCGCCTCGTCCAGGCGACCCACGGTGGCGCCGTGCGTGCACTTCACATCGTCGGCAAAAATCTCGAGCTGCGGCTTGGTGTCGACGCGTGCATGATCGGACAGGAGCAGCGCATGATTCGTCTGCTTGCCGT
>DASYSH010000528.1:0-2271 GCA_036003525.1 Gemmatimonadaceae bacterium
GTCAGCGCCGCGGCCGCAGGCGACGCGGGCGGCACGTCCTCGTCGATCGAGAGGAGCGCGCCGTCCGCATACGCGCACAGCCCGGCCGTCACGGCCGAGATCAGCGCGAGTATCGCTGCGAAAATGGTCATGCAGCGCCGGACTTTTTCATCGCCCTGGCCACCAGCGCTTCCTGACGGCGCCACATCGGCGACGTCAGCCGCGCGTCCCCGGCCGGATGATCGTGGCCGAGCGCATGCAGCGTCCCGTGCACCACGAGTCGCACGAGCTCTTCGCGGATTCCGACGCCGAGCCGCTTCGCGTTCTCGCGCGCGACGTCCGGCGCGATGTAGATGTCGGCGACCAGCGGCCCCGCGCGTTCGCGCGAAAACCCGAAAGAGATCACGTCGGTCGGTCCGCGATGCTTGAGGTGCTTCGCGTTGAGCGCTGCGATCCGCCGCGCCGTGACGAGCGTGATCGAGATCAGTGCGTGCGTCACCTTCTCCGCGCGCAGCGTCAGCCGCGCGGCGTCCGCGAGCCGCTGCTCCGACACCGCGGACCTGACGCCCTCACGAGCGACCGCAACCGCGAGCGCGTTCACGCGTGCGACTCCGCCTCCGCTGAATAGGCCTTGATGATGTCGCGCACGAGACGATGGCGCACGACGTCGGCGTCGTTGAAGTAATGGAACGCGATGCCCTCGATCCCGGGAAGAATCCGCTCGATCTGCATGAGGCCGCTCTCCTCGCGCTTCGGCAGGTCGATTTGCGTCTTGTCGCCCGTGATCACGGCGCGGGAGTTTATGCCGAGGCGCGTGAGAAACATCTTCATCTGCAGCGCGGTCGCGTTCTGCGCTTCGTCGAGAATGACGAAGGCGTCCGCGAGCGTCCGGCCGCGCATGTACGCGAGCGGCGCGATTTCGATCACGCGCGTCTCCAGCGACTTCATCACGCGTTCCGCGGGCATCATGTCTTCCAGCGCGTCGTACAGCGGCCTGAGGTAGGGATCGACTTTCGCCTGCATATCGCCGGGCAAAAATCCGAGCGACTCGCCCGCCTCCACGGCGGGGCGCGCGAGGACGATTCGCTTCACCCGTTTGCGCGACAGCGCATCGACAGCCGCGGCGACCGCGAGATACGTCTTGCCCGTGCCCGCGGGCCCGATGCCGACCACGATATCGTTCTCGGCGATTGACTGCAGATACGCCGCCTGCCCGGACGTCTTGGGCTGGATGATTTTGCGAACGCCCGGCAAAACAATCCGTTCGCCATTGCCGGTGTCGCGGCCGTGTTCCATCGACATGCGAAGCACGTCGTCCGGTTCGAGCGGCGCCCGCTGTTTTGCCGCGTCGATCATCCGCTGCGCAACCGGAACCGCCTTCTCCACCGCGTCCGCCGCGCCCGTGATCGCCATCGCGTCTCCGCGCAGCGTCACGCGCACCGGGAATAATTTCTGCAACTCGAGGAGATTTCCGTCGGCGACGCCGGCGAGCGTGAGCAGATCCGCGCCCTCGGTGGAGAGACGCGTCGTGGTCGACTCGCCGCCGGCGATCGTGCTGTCTGCCATCACTCCGCCTCCGGACGAATGTGCAGCGCGCTCATTTCGTCGGCCGAGACCTGCGTCGGCGCGCCTTCGAACAGCGCGCGCGCCGTCGTCGTTTTTGGAAACGCGATCACGTCGCGCAGCGATGTGGCACCCGCGAGCAGCATCGCGAGGCGGTCGACGCCGAACGCGATGCCGCCATGCGGCGGCGCGCCCGCGCGCAGTCCCTCGAGCAGGAATCCAAACCGGCGTTCCTGTTCCGCTGCATCTCCGATGCCGATGAGGCCGAATACTTTCGACTGCATCGCGGTGTCGTGGGTGCGAATGCTGCCGCCGCCGAGCTCGAGGCCGTTGAGCACGACGTCGTACGCCAGCGCGCGCCAGAGGTGCGGCTCGTCCGGCTTCGCCGCCACGTCTTCGGGATGTGGAGCCGTGAACGGATGGTGCACCGGCGCGAGCGCGCCCGTCACCGGATCGCGATCGAACATCGGAAAGTCGGTGACGATGAGAAAGCGCCGGGTGCCTTCATCGATCAAGCCGAGTCGCGCCGCGCACTCCTGCCGGATCCGATCGAGCGCGGGACTCGTGATGCGGTCGGCGCCGGCCACGAACAGCGCGAGCGCGCCGTCTTCCAGCGCGAGCGCACTCTGCGCCGCGGGCGTGAGGAACTTCGCGACGGGACCGTCGTACTTGCCGTCGCTTTTTTTGAGGCGCAGCAGTCCGAGCGCGCCCGCGCCTTTCGCGATGACC
>DASYSH010000529.1:0-4897 GCA_036003525.1 Gemmatimonadaceae bacterium
CGGCGTCGGCGTGCGGCGTGCAGCAACGCCACTCGATCTTGATCGCAGACTGCCCACGCGGCATGTCCCCGGCCCATCGCGCGATCGCCCAGCGCTCTGCGCTGCGCGTCGCATTCGGGCTTCCCGACGCTTCCCAAGACCTCAATTTGGCTGAATCGGCGAATTCCCGTGTTAAATTACGGCCGAGTTTGACCCGGTAGCTCAGCTGGTAGAGCAACGGACTTTTAATCCGTAGGTCGCGGGTTCGAAACCCGCTCGGGTCACTTTCGGTGACGTGCTGCGCGGGATGACGCAGGAATATCGAACGCACCACGACATGCCATCTCGCGAACTGCCGCCACTCGACTACCGCGCGATCTTCAACGGCGGCGCAACGCCGTACATGATCCTCGACGTCGACGCACCGCGTTATACGATCCTCGGCGCAAGCGACGCATACCTCGCCGCCACGGGCCGGACACGCGAGGACATCGTCGGCAAGGCGATATTCGAGGCGTTCCCCAACAATCCCGCGGAGGATGTCGACAGCGAGAGTATCGTGCGCGGCGCGCTGGATCGCGTGCGCACGACGCTCAAGCCGGATTACCTCCCGATCGTGAAGTACGACGTGCCGAGGAGCGCGGCGGAAGGCGGCGGATTCAAGGTGAAGTATTGGAGCCCGGTGCACTCTCCGGTCTTCGATGAGAACGGGACGCTCGTGCACATTGCGCAGCGCGTCGACGACGTGACGGAGCTCCACGACGCGCACGAGCGGCTCAAGGAACTCGACAGACACAAGACGCAGTTTTTTTCCAACGTCAGCCACGAGTTCCGCACTCCGCTCGCGCTGATGCTGACGCCGCTGGAGGAATTGCTTGCCGCGGCGACCGGCATCCTCGAGCCCGAGGTGCGGAGCAGCCTGGAAGTCGTGCATCGCAACGCGCTTCGCCTGCTCAAGCTCGTCAACGCATTGCTGGACTTTTCGCGGCTCGAAGCCGGCCGGGCGAGTGCGCGCGTGCAACCGCTCGACCTCGCCGCGCTGACTCGCGAACTGGCGGCATCGTTCGAGTCGGCGCTCGAGCGCGCCGGGATCGAGTTCATCCGGCGTCTCGAGCCGCTGCCGGCCGCGGTGCATGTCGACCCCGAGATGTGGGAGAAGATCGTGCTCAACCTGATCTCCAACGCGTTCAAGTTCACGCTCGAGGGAGAAATCGAGGTCGCGCTGGAGTGGAAGGGCGACACGGTCGAACTCTCGGTGCGCGATACGGGATGTGGAATTCCCGCCGCCGAACTGCCGCGGATGTTCGAACGATTCCATCAAGTGGCGGGGACACATGGCCGCAGCTTCGAGGGATCGGGGATCGGCCTGTCGCTCGTCCGCGAGTTCGCATCCTTGCACGGTGGAGTTGCGCGGGTGGAAAGCGTGGAGGGTGAAGGCAGCACGTTCAGCGTGACGATACCGACGACGATCGCCGCGCCGGATGCCGCGGCGCCGGACGCCGTCGCCGGCCGTGCGCGCACGGGACGTGAGTCGTACGCAATGGATGCGCGCGAGTGGGTGGACGATGCGAGTGAGCACTCCGGCGCCGCAGAGCGCACGCCGCCGGCGGAGCATGTCGTTCGCGAGCGCGTGCTCGTCGCGGACGACAATGCCGACATGCGCCGTCTGCTCTCGCGGATTTTGAGCGAGCGCTGGGACGTCGAAGTCACAGCCAACGGGCGCGCCGCGCTGGAATCAGCGGCGTTGCGCCCGCCCGACATTGTTGTCTCCGACGTCATGATGCCGGAGCTCGACGGGTTCGGTCTCCTGAACGCGCTGCGCGCCAGCCCTGCGACGCGGGAAATCCCGGTCGTGCTCGTCTCTGCGCGTGCGGGCGAGGAGTCTCTGCTCGAGGGAATCGAGACCGGCGCGGATGACTATCTCGTCAAGCCGTTTTCCAAACGCGAGCTGGTCGCGCGCGTGCGCGTGCATCTCGAACTCGCGCGCATGCGGCGCCAATGGAGCGGAGATCTTGCGCGAGTGAACGCGGAACTGGAATCGTTCAGTTACTCGGTATCGCACGATCTGCGCGCGCCGCTCCGCGCGGTGGATGGATTCAGTCACGCGATCGAAGAGGATCATGGGCCATCGCTGCCGGAAGATGCGCGCGAAGGCCTCGCCCGCGTTCGCGCCGCCGCCGCGCGCATGAATCAGCTGATCGACGACTTGCTGGCGCTCGCCCGCCTGAGCCGGATTCCGCTCGAGCGATCGCGCGTCGATGTATCGTCGGTCGCGCGGGAGATCGTCGGAGACCTGCGGGCGCGCGAGCCCGAGCGCGAGGTGGCCGTCGTCATCGCCGAGGGCCTGACCGTGAACGGCGACGCGCGTCTTGTGCGGGTGCTGCTGGAAAATCTCATCGGGAACGCGTGGAAGTTCAGCGCAAAGCGCGAGGACGCACGAATCGAGATCGGCCGCGGCGCCGCATCCGGACACCCCGATGCGATCTTCGTGCGCGACAACGGCGACGGCTTCGACATGCGGCACGCCGCGCGGCTCTTCACGCCGTTTCAGCGATTGCATACGGCAGAGGAGTTCGAGGGCACGGGCATCGGGCTCGCCACCGTGCAGCGTGTGGCTCACCGGCACGGCGGGCGCATCTGGGCGGAGGCGGAGAAGGGACGCGGAGCGACCTTTCTTTTCACTCTGCAGCCGCCGGCTCATCCCTTGGTGTGATTGTCGCACGCGCCGTTCGGTGCGATTGTCCCTGCCTATGACGCGCGGACCGATGGTGATCCTGAAAAATCCGGGCGCTTTCGTGATGAGAGTGCTCAAGAGTTTCAAGGCGAATCAGGGACTGCTGCTCGCCGGAGCCGTCGCGTATTACACCCTGCTGTCGCTCATCCCGCTGCTCCTGCTGCTCGTCGTCGTGCTCTCGCATGTGATCGAGCCCGTGCGCATGCTCACGACGCTCAACGAGTATGTCGATTTCGTCGCCCCGGGCGCGGGCTCGGCGATCGTCACGAACCTGCGAATGGTGCTCGCCAATCGCGATGTCATTGGCGTCGCCGTCACGGTCACGATGGTGATCTCGAGCGCGCTCGCGTTCACGGTGCTCGAGAACGCGATGTCCGTGATTTTCTTTCATCGCGTGAAGGTGAAGCGGCGGCGGTTCATCATCTCTGCATTGATGCCGTATACGTTCATCCTCTGTCTTGGCATCGGATTCCTCATCATGACGATCGTGGCGGGGAAGCTTGCGGTGCTCGCGACGCACAACCTGCTGCTCTCGGATTATCTCCTGTATCTCATGGGAGTCGGCGGCGAGGTGCTGATGCTCACGGCGATCTACCACGTGATGCCGGTGGGCCGGTTATCATGGCGCCATGCCCTCGTCGGCGGCGCCACGGCGACGGTGCTCTGGGAGATCATGCGTCATCTCCTGCTCTGGTATTACGGTTCGATCTCGCGGATGCAGTTCGTGTACGGATCGTTCACCGCGGCGGTCGCGCTGCTGGTGAGCGTTGAGATCGCGGCGATTCTCCTGCTCCTCGGCGCGCAAGTGATCGCGGAATATGAGCGCGTGCTGCTCGAGCCGGTCGAAGCACCGCCGAAGGAAATGCGGACGCAGTAGTCGCCGGTTCTGAAGCTCGCTGCTCAATCGCGCAGCGCTTGTCGCTCACCGCCATGCCATTAACGCTCACACGCACGGCTCTCCTGCGTTAGCGGTGAGCAATTATCGGTGAGGGATTCAGCGGTGAGCTCTTCAACACCTTTGCGTCCTACAGCGTGTAGTCCTTTTTTCGCACCACCCGGTAGGACGGGCGCCGATTGTACGGTGATTTTTTCTGGTGAATCATTGGCTCGTACGATGAAGCACACTCACCGTCACTCACTTCTCACCGTCAGAACGGAGCTCAAATGCGCACCGCACAGATGATCACCGTAGGGCTGATCGAAGACAGCCGTTTGACGCGCGATGCGATTGCGGCGATGCTCGAGCAACTTCACGACATGCGCGTCGTGGCGGCCGAAACGGCCGACCCGGCGAAGCTCGCAGCGGCCCATCCGCAGGTTCTCCTACTCGACGTCGAGTTGCGCGATCACGACAGCGTTGGTCTTGCCACAGAGTTGAAGCGTACGATGCCGGACGCGAAAATCATCGTCATCGATCTCAATCCGATGCACGAGGATATCACGGAGTTCGTTTCCGCAGGCGTGTCCGGGTTCGTCCTGAAGGATGCGGACGGCGAGGAACTCATCGACACGATCCGTTCGGTCGTGGCGGGGAAAACCGTTCTGCCCGCGCGGCTCACGGGCCCGCTCTTCTCGCAAATTGCGAAGAAGCGCACCGACGCCGGCGCGGAGACGATGCGCATTCGCGTGCTCGAGGACGAGCGCATCACGACGCGCGAACTGCAGGTGATCGAGTGCATCGGCGAGGGACTCAGCAACAAGGAAATCGCCCGGCGCCTCAACATCGCGACGCACACGGTGAAAAGTCACGTTCGTAACGTTATGGAAAAATTGGCGCTGCACACGCGCCTGCAAATCGCGGCACATTTCCGCCGCGAGCGGCCGGCTGCACAGCGCATGGAGTACATGGTCGCCTAGGCAGCCACCGCTGCCCGGACAAGAGCCCGCGGACGCCCCGCGGGCTCTTGCGTTTGGGCGCCTTCTTGTGGAAAATTCGAGGCGAAGGTTCGCGCAGCCGCGCTCCCATCATTCAGGTGACCCGAGGCCCCTCCCCGCGCCACAGCCACAATGCCTCGCCCGTTCATTCGACGGCTGACATTCAAACAGGCGCTCCCGCTCGCAATGGGCGGGCTGCTTCTCGCCGTCGTCGTGCTCGATTCGGTGGCATCGTACGCATCGGTGAAGGACGCGTCGCTGTCGATGGGGCGCGACCGGCTGCGCAGCGCGGTGGACCAGGTCGCCGAC
>DASYSH010000530.1:0-6366 GCA_036003525.1 Gemmatimonadaceae bacterium
AGTTCGCGGCGTTTGTCTTTCCGCCTTCGTGCCACGGCTTGATGTGGTCCGCTTCCATCTCGCCGATGTCGAACTTTTCCCACCCATGACGCACTTTCCCTTCTGGCGCTCGTACGCTTCGCGTTTCTCTTTATCCGAGAACGCCCGGAGATTCAGATATCGATCGTCCGTAGTCAGCACGTACGAGTAAACACCAGACTTCTTGCGCACCTCGTCGTCTCGCAGTGGTTTCTCCCATGGAGGTCTGAATGATTTCGCGCCTTGTCCTGCTCGGTACCGTGCTCATGATTGGCACGCGTGATATCCGCCCACAATCGGTTCCGCTCGTCTCCGCAGATTTCGAAGTTGGCCGCGGATGGACGAGCTCCCGCGCGGGTGACACATATTTTCGTGAGTCCGGCGGAGGCATTATCGAAGGCGATCTCACCGTCCGGCTCGGAGGTCCGGGAGCGACGCGCCCGGTGATCGTCGCGGGGTATAGCTCCGATGTATTCGCGGGCGACCGTACCTTGGATTGCCCCATCGCGCCGAACGGCGGCTGCAAGGCCTGGTTCCCGAGAACGTTCGGCCCGACCGTCGGACTGGGGCTGAGACAAATGGTCGGCGACTGGCTGATGCTCGGCGTGACGGCCGGTGTCGCATCGTTTACATCACACGCTGAGTTCGGCGCGGCGGAAGCTTCGCTGAATGTCTTCGCGCACTTCGCCCTCGTCGGAAAGTTCGCGTACTACAGCATGCCGTATGAGCCCGGGGCGCGCGTGTCGTTTGCGCCGCTGACATTCGGCGTGCGAGCGCTCTGGTGAAGGCACATGCCTAATCGACGATTCATAGCCGCGTTCGCTTTGGCATGCGGCATCTTCAGCGGGTGTCATAAAGAGGTCACGGCGCCGGCGAGTCAGACCATCGCCGTAACGCTCAGCCCCCCAAGTGGTGCTGTCGTGCAGTGCTCTACGATTCAGTTTACTGTTGCCGTAAGCGATGGCAGCGGTGCGCTGGTCGTGCCGGACTCTGTCAAGTGGACTAGCTCGAACGCCGCTGCGCCGATTTCGGGCAGTGGGTTGCTGACGGTCGTACAGTCATCAAACGTCGCAGATACGGTTGTGACCACTGTGTTCGCGCGCACTTCGCAAGCGCAGGCCCGCGCGATTTTTTCGCTCGTTCCAAATCCTTCGGGCCACTGCCCGTAAGAAGTTCGTCAATCGATTGGGTTCCAACTGAAGCGGCGGTCTGGCGCGCTTGCCAGACCGCCGCTTCCAAGTGTGCCGACGGTGCGATCCGAGTCTACTTGCCCGCCGCCGCAAACGGCGCCTGCAACCCCGGCGTAATCCGCAGCGCATTCCCGTTGTACACTTTCTTCAGCACCGCATCCGGCAAATCAATTCCGTACAGCTTCCAAAACGCGTGATAGTTCCGGTAGTAATCGAAATAATCGTCGCGCGTTTCGAACACCCGCCAGTAGTACGGATACTCCTCGGGCTGGAATGAATCCTTGCCGAAGAGAATGCGGTCCTGATACTTGATGAAGAAGTCGTGCATGTTGCGCGGCTGGCGGCCGATGTCATAGAGCACGGCGCCGACTTCGGTGTTCACGTTCGGCATTTCGTCGAGCATCTTGCCCAAACGCTTCAGGTCGCTCGCGATCCACGCCATGTGCGCCGCGACAAAGGTCGTCTTCGGGTGTCTCTTGAACATGTTGTCGCGCTCCAGCGACAGCTCTTCGAAACTCGGGAAACGGTCCTGCGGATATCTGCGGTCGCCGAACAGGGCGAGCTCGAGCCAGCGCTCGTTGTTGTAGTCGATTGGATGGAAAAACTCCGACGGGTCCGCGGTGTGAATGAACACGGGCAGCTTGAGCCGCGCGCACTCCTCCCAAATCGGATCGAGTTCGGGATCGTCGATTCTGAGCCTGCTTCCGTCGGGTTTCCTGATGGAGAGGCCGAGGCTCTTCGATATTTCGCCGACGCCCACGGCGCCCGCGGCAACATCGGCGTCGAGCTGCGCTATGGCCTTCTGTGCCCAGCCGGGGCCGACATTTCTAAAGTCTATCCCAGCGAGAATGCGCACGCGATCGTGCATTTTGCGCGATGCTTTGATCGCATCGAGCGCGCGCTTCAATCGGTCGCCGGAAAGATTGTCGGCCGAAACCATCATGCGCACGTTCAGTGCATCGAGTGCGCGGCCGAGCGAGTCGAGCCCGCTCTCGGAATCGATCAGCTGGTTCGGATGCCCGTGAAAATCGATCGACGGATACTTCGACGTCTTCACCATGTGCGCGTCGGCGACGAGCGTCGTACGCGGGCGATAATCCAAAATGCTCGGCGGCGCGAACTCGGGCGCCATGCAGCTGCGCGGACGGATTTCGGTTTGGCCGAGCGGGCAGGAGGTGTCGCCGGGGGCGAACGCGGTGCCGCGCCCGCCGCCGCCACGGCCGCCGCGGCCTGCGGGAGGGGGAGTGGTCTGCTGCGCCGAGATGTTCATCGCGGGTGCCGCGAGGATCAAGGACGCAACAACTATATAGAAGACGTTCGTTGATGTTCGACGCATGGGGTTCCCCGGGGTCAGCGCCATGAATTCGCGCAGACCCAAATCTGGCATGTGTCGCTGGGACGGGGAATCCCGCGATGCCGGCTGATTATCCCCAACCAAGAAGGGCGGTAGTTGCGTTTATCACATAAAACGAACTATATGGACGGGGACGCCGTCGCCGCCGTGTCGGAAGCGGAGCATGCCATGTGGGATCTCAACAGCGCCAACCATCCGGCAATCGCGCCGCTGGCGCGATTGCTGCTCCGCACCGAATCGATTGCGTCCTCAAAAATCGAAGGAATGCAGCTCGACGTGCATCGTCTCGCACGCGCAGAAGCGCCGTTCGTCCCGCCGCCGGAACATGTCGCGCCATTGCTGAAGGAAATGTGCGCGCACGTCAACCGCGACGGCGTTTCGCCGCTCATCCAGGCGGCAATGGCGCACGCACAGTTTGAGACAATCCATCCATTCGCCGACGGAAATGGCCGCACCGGTCGCGCGCTGATACATGTGATTTTGCGCCGCCGGGGCGTGGTACAAAAGTTTGTACCACCGATCAGCTTGGTATTTGCGGCGGGCAGGCGTCGGTACATCGACGGGCTCACCGCATTCCGCGGGGACAATATCAGCGCGTGGATATTGGATTTCGCGGCTGCGGCAACGCGCGCGTCGCTGCTCGCTCAGCGGTTCGTGGCCGATGTCGAAAAACTCCGGGCAAAATGGCGCGACATGCTGCGCGCGCACAGTTCGCCGCGCGCCGACGCCGTCGCGTGGTCGATCATCGATCTGCTCCCTGCACATCCAATCATTACGGCGGGCGCCGCGATCGCCGCAACGTCGCGGGACAAATCGAGCGTATCACGGGGGCTGGATGAACTCTGCGCCGCCGGCGTGCTGCGCCCAGCAACCGAGTCAAAACGCAATCGCCTGTTCGAAGCGCCGGAACTGCTCAAGCTCATTCAGCGAATCGAGCAGGGGAGAGAGTAGTGCGTTGTCGCGCGGCGTGAATTCACGCGCGAGCGGTACAACCCCCAGACCAACACATATGCGCCGGACGTCAACGACGGCGCCGCTCCGTACATCCCCGGTCCGCTGAACAGTGCGCGTCTGCCGCTGGCGCCGCGCCTCGATGTAAGTATTACTCGCAAGAGCATGCACGTGGTTGCGACGGCGCCGTGATTCAGCGGCGAAACACGTTACGCCGATGACCGGGTGTTACGCAACGACGCTCGGGCTTGGTTGCGGACACTGCAGAAGCACAGCTATCTAATTCATGCGAGATTTCGTCAGCGCCGCCCGTTCGCTCCGCAAAAACCCCGGTTTTTCGACCGCGGTTATCGCCATGCTCGCCGTTGGCATCGGCGCGACCACTGCAATGTTCAGCGTCGCGGATGGCGTCCTCTTCGCACCGCTGCCGTACGCGCACGAAAAGCGGCTGGTCGCGATCACCAATCACGGCACGCGACGCGGCAACACGATGTCGCTGCCGGATCTGCTCGACGTGCGCCACGGCGTGAAATCGCTCGACGAAATCGGCGCGGTCTACGCCGGCCCGGGACTGCTCACCGGTGAAGGCGATCCGGTTGAAGTCGGGAAGGGAGTCGTCTCCGCAAACTGGTTTTCGATGCTCGGCGTGCGCCCGGTGATCGGACGGCTCTTCGTGCCCGGTGACGACGATACCGGCGTGGCCAAGGTCGTCGTCATCAACGAAGACCTCTGGCGGACGCGCTTCGGCGCCGACCGCGGTGTGCTCGGCCGCTCGATCACGGTCGATGGGGAGTCGCGCGTCGTGGTCGGTGTCGCATCGCGTCGCACGTCATATCCGTACAAACTGGGGACGTGGGTTCCGATCACGATGTCGCCGAGTGCGCTGTCGCCGTCGCGACGCGGGAATCGGTACTATCAGATCGCAGCGCGCGTCGCCGACGGCATTCCGTTCGCCCGGGCGCGCGCGGAATTCAAAACATTCACGGCGCGGCAGCACGATACGTACCCTGTTCCCGAAACGGGACTCGACTACGATCTCATGCCGCTGCGCGAGCAGGTTGTAGGGGACGCAAAACCGGCGCTGCTCGTGATGGTCGCCGCGGTGAGCTTCATTCTCCTTATCGCGTGCGCGAACGTGGCCGGTCTCCTCCTTCTGCGCGCGAGACAGCGATCGCAGGAAATGGGAATCCGGCTCGCGCTCGGCGCGTCGCCGCGGCGCGTCGTCAGAGAAATGCTCGCGGAGAGTCTCGTGTACGGTGCGCTCGGTGGCGCGCTCGGCGTTGTGCTCGCAGAATTTGCCGTGCGCGGAATCGTCGCGATGCGTCCGGACTATTTGCCGTTCATCGATGATATCGCCGTCGATTGGCGTGTGCTGACGTTCGCGATCGTGGTCACGCTCGTGACGGCCGTGGTGTTTGGCATTGCGCCGGCGATTTTTGCGTCGCAGACGGATCTTGTCGGCGCACTTACGAGCGGAACGCGATCGTCAACCGCAGGTAAGCGCAGCACGACACTGCGCCAAACGTTCGTCGTGTTCGAGCTCGCGCTCGCGCTCGTCCTGCTCGTCGGCGCGGGTTTGCTCGGCAAAAGTTTCGAGCAGCTGATGGCGGTGAACACCGGATTTCAGCCCGTCGGCCTCATGCATTTCGACATGGGACCGCCTTCATACCCTGCGCCTCCCGGCGCGAAAACGGCCGCGGATTCGTCGGCGCAGTCGCGCGCCGCCGTCGACGCATACTTGAACGATCTGCGCAGCGTTCCCGGCACGAAAATGGTCGCCGCCGGATTCGGCGCGCCGTTCACCGGTCCCGCGGTGAACCAGCGTGGCGTGCACATCGATGGCGACGCACCTGATGTCGAAGACCGGCCAACGCTCGCATCATGGAAGTCCGTGACGCCGGGCTACCTCGAGACGCTCGGCGTTCCGCTCGTGCGGGGAAGGTATTTCAGCGAGCGTGATCGCGAAGGCGCGCCGAGAGTGGCGATCGTGAATGAAGCGTTCGTGAACGCATATCTCGGCGGACGCGATCCGATCGGAAAGACGATCACCAAAGTCGGCGAGATCGTCGGCGTCGTGGGCGATACGAAGAATCAATCGCTCACGGAGTCGCCCGATCCGGAATTCTACATGCCTTACGATCAGGAGCCCGTCGGCTATCTGACCGTGCTGGTTCGCTCGTCCGCGTCGCCGGCATCAGTGTTCGCGACGGCGCGCAAACGCTTGGCTGCGATCGACAAGAACCTCCCGATATTCGGCGAGGGAATGTATGACGATCTCGTGCGTTCGACAGCGGGGCGCGCCGAGCAGTCGTGGGAACTCGTCGCGGGCTTCTCGGCGTTCGCGCTGCTGCTCTCTGCGGCGGGGATTTACAGCGTAGTGGCATTCGCTGTGCGGGAACGGCGTCGCGAGTTCGGAATACGAATCGCGCTCGGCGCGCAGCAGCGGCAGGTGATGCGACTCGTCGTGTCGCACGCGGTGCGGCTCGCGGCGCTCGGCGTCGGGATCGGTCTCGTCGTTGCGCTTGCGACGAGTTCAGTGCTGCGATCGATGCTCTACGGAGTGGGCACGACGGATTTCGCAACGTACGCGATCGGATGCGCGGTGCTCGTCGTCGCGACGCTGCTTGCGTCGTGGCTTCCTGCGAGGACGGCCGCGCGGGTGGATCCGATGACGGTAATGCGGTCGGAGTAGTTACTCGGCCCGCAGCGCCTCCATCGGATCGCTGCGCGCCGCACGCCGCGCAGGCAATATGCTCGCGGCAACGCCCGCGACGATCAGTGCGAGCGCCGCAAGTGCAATCACCAGCGGATCGCGCGCGGACGTTGCATACAGCAGCGATGCGACGAGTTTCC
>DASYSH010000531.1:0-15553 GCA_036003525.1 Gemmatimonadaceae bacterium
CCCGAATCCTGCTGCCCGCTGCAAAGCCGGTATGGAAATGCGTTGTCCGCTGCGACGTGATAGAACGCCGCCGTCGGCTGGTTGAACCACGAACTCCACGTCTGTCCGTCGTTCACGGTGATCACACCGCCCTGATCCGAAACGAGCAGAAGAATGTTCGGATTGTTCGGGTTGATCCAATAGCGCTGATAGTCGTCGCCGCCGGGCGCGCCGCGATGCGCCGTCCACGTTTTCCCGGCATCGACCGATTTCCACGCGACGACGTTCGCGTCGTAGATGATGTCCGCGTTCTGCGGATTCACGGTGATCCCGGCTTCGTCATCCGTTCTGCCGACCATGCGGTCGTCGGTCGTCACAAGCGTCCACGTTTCACCGGCGTCGTTCGAGCGGTAAAGCCCCGGGGTCGCCGCCTGAACGACCGCGTACAAACGCTTTGGTTCGCTCGGACTCACCGCCAGCTGAATGCGGCCGAGTCCTTGTGCGACAGTCGGAAGTCCGCCGGTGAGTTGTTTCCACGTGGTGCCGCCATCGGTGCTCTTGAAGAGTCCGCTCGTCTTGCCGGGGAAACTGCCGTTCTCCCATGGTCCGTACTGATGCGACCACAGCGACGCGTAGACCGTGTTCGGATCGTTCGGGGCGAGCACGACGTCGGCGCCGCCGGTGTAATCATCCTTGAACAGCACTTTCTGAAAAGTTTTTCCGCCGTCGGTCGAACGGAAAATTCCGCGCTCGGCGTTCGGACCGTACGGATGGCCGAGCGCGGCCACGAAGAGCCGCTCCGAATTGGTCGGATCGATCGCGATGCGCGGAATCTGCTGCGCGTCGCGCAGTCCGAGATGCGTCCACGTTTTTCCCGCATCCGTGGATTTGTACATGCCGTCGCCCGTCGCGAGGTCGGGGCGGTGCAGTCCTTCGCCCGATCCCACATAAATCACGTTTGGATTGGAAATCGCGACATCGATTGCGCCGATCGATCCGGACGGCTGTTCGTCGAAGACGGGTTTCCATACGCGGCCATAGTCGGTCGTCTTCCATACGCCGCCGTTCACCATGCCGATGTAAAACACATTCGGCTGACTCGGCACGCCGGCCGCGGATTTCGTGCGGCCTCCGCGGAAGGGCCCGATGTTGCGCCAGCGAATCGCGACGCTCTTCGGATCAAACGACGCTTGCGCGCGCAGCGCGTGTGAAATCGGAAGCGCATACGACGCGGCGGTCAGGACGATAACGAACGCGCGATGACGGGCAGAAAACACGGCGGGCCTCGGGCAGACGTGAAGCTCAAATCTGTCCCGCGCGGTGGGCGAGTGTAAGTGAACTACTTCACATCCACGTCGAACGCGGCGGATCGAACACCGGGTGCACGCCGGAACTGCACCCAAACCCGGTAATGCCCGGCCTTGGGAAAGGCCCAGGGAAACTCGAACGTGCCGGGCAGCTCGGCAGTCATCGCGGGCATCGAGCCGAGCGACGGCGTCGTCCCCATGGGATGCAGGTGCACGAAAACTTTTCCGTCGTCGCGCACCACGACAGCATGCGCGGCCATACCCATGTAGTGTTCGACCGCCAGCGGCGCGCCATTCGCGTCGCGCAGCGTAAAACGGAGCGCCGCATCGGCGCCCGCGACGTGCGGCGCGCTCGCCGCGTCCCACGACAGAGTCGATCCGTCGTCGAACCGCGACGGTGTTCGCACTCCGTTGCCGGTGAAAACGGCATCGTCCGCATCGCTCGGTTTCCACGCCATCGCCGGCGGCTCGGGAAGCGAGACCGACTGCACCATCGTTTCAGCGAATCCGTTTTCGTGGACCACGTCCGCAAAAACGAAATAATCGCCGGCCGGAAGAAAGGGGAGCGCCGATTCAAACGTCAGCGAATCGATCGCGGCCGGATGCAGGTGCGCGAGCGCGCTGAGCCCGGCCTTCTTCACGAGGAAGAGGTGCATCAGCTTGCCGTGATCGGGAATCAGCGGAATCCACGAGCGCTGCGCGGCGACGGCTGGATTGATTGCGAACCGAATGAGCCGCGTGTGCGGTTCGACGCGTCCCGGCTTTTTCGCCGTGCGTCCGCCGCGAGCGCTGGTATCGTCGAACACGGTGACCGTCGCGCTGGACGGCCGAAAAACCTCGGCCGCATATGCGCGATCCTCGGCAACCCACCAGATGCGACCGCCGATGAGAATTACGAGAATGATCACAGCCGCGCGCCAGCGAACCTTCCGCGCGCGCATTGCGACTGCGGCGTCCGCCTGTTCGCCGGGCTTCACGACTGCTTCGCCCGCCGCGGCGCTGATGATCGTCAGCATGCCCGCGACGAGAAATATTCCAACGATCGAGAGCACGATCGCCATCGTCGCGTTCATCTTGAGCACACCCTGCGCGACTGCGGTGAATGGCACGATTGCCGTGCCGCCGCCCAGCGCGCCGTCGACGTGCACGAGGACGGCGTACGATCCCTGGCGCATCATCCAGAGTTGCAGCGTCCATAGTGTCGAGTCGCCCGGAACGCGCGCGGCGTCGTCCGGCGGCGGCGCGTTGGATGAATCGGCGTTCCACGATCTGGCGGTGGCGGTCACGGCGCGAACGCCCGAGCCCGCGACACGAACGATTATTTCCGCGCGCGCCGGAATCACGGCGGGGCTTTTAATGATGACGCGCACGGGATACGCGCCGGCGCTGCCCTCGAAAAATGCGTCGGGACTCCCGACGTGCGCCGCGCAGAGAAACGCCAGCGTGAGCGCGCCGGAGACGATCATGATTCTCCGCGCGAGCGAATGCAGCATCAGCGCTGCACTCGCGACATCCATCCGCCGAACGCGAGGCCGATGCGGCTCGTGATGGTTCCGATCCCTATCGCCACGGCGAGCCACGGAACGAGTGTCAGCAGCGGAGGATCGTCAACTCCCGCGGTCGCGCGTTCGGTCGGCCAGAAGCGATGCGTCCACGGACCGGGTCGCGTCGAGTACGGCCACTCGTGACCATGAAAGAGCCAGTTCTGCGATTTTCCGTGCACCATGTAACTCGCTATGGGCCACTGCACGACGCAAAGCAGCACGACGAACGCGGCGCTCATCGCGATCGAAATGAGCCACGGGTTCAAGTCCGTGAATTTGCGCCGCACGAGATCGACGCCGAATGCCGGAACGACGAGAAGCACCGGAAACCACGGTGGCCAGAGGTAGGTGCGCGGATTCCAGATCGGCGCGAGGCGCGGGATTGCGTTCACGTGCGGCAAAATCTGTCCCATCGCGAGCCACATCAGCATGCAGACGAGCGCCGCGGCCGTCGCCGGATATTTCAGCCGTCCCGATCGCGAGTACGCGGCGAACCAGAGAGGAAAGGGGCCCGCCCACACCATATAGAACACGGCCGAGTGCTGCTCGTTGGGCCAGGAATATTCGATCGTGCCGCATGCGTAGACGAACGCGACGATTCCGCCGGCGCACGCATAGATCCACGCGTCGCGGACGGTGTCGGTCTCGCTCGACCGATTCTGCGCGGACGCGGTGAGCACGAGCGCGCCGACGACGATGCCGAGCATTCCCCAGAACAGCACGAGATGCGGCGGGCTCACGATTTTCACGTCGAGGCCGTATGCGTTGTGCCACCAGTCGTCGAATGGCGCCGATGCGAGCATCGCGAACGTGCCCCAGATCGTGATCCACGCGCCGAGCGGCCCGCGGAATCCCCAGAAGCGGACGGTCGCGGACGTGTCGCCGTGGCCGAATGTCGCGCGCAGCACGACGTAGCCGCACGAAATACCGGCGCAGATCGCGGCGAGATACTCGAGAACATGCGGCGGAGTCCATATCGTGTCGCGTCCAACGGTCATGTGCCACGAGATGTCCCAGAGCAGGCCGAGGACGATGCCGGCGGCGCTCGCCACGATTGTCGCGATGAACCAAGTTGGGATGGCGGGCCGATGCATGCGCGGATTTTACTACGGCGGACGGTGAGGGGTGAGGGGGAAGATCAGTGAGGCGTGAGGCGGAAGATCAGTGAGGCGTGAGGCGGAAGATCAGCGAGGGGTGAGGGCGAGAACTTCCTCGGGCGTGCGGCCCATCTTTCGGAGTTCGCGGATGCTGGTGTCGCCCGCGGATTTGCTGAGTTTGGATCCGTCCGGATTTTTTACCAGGGCGTGGTGATGAAATGCAGGGGGCGTCGCGCGGCCGAGCAAATGCGCGAGACGGATCTGGCGGCCGGTCGAAGAAAGAAGATCTTCGCCGCGGATGACGAGGTTCACGCCTTGATCGATGTCGTCGACAACGACGGCGAATTGATAGGTCCAGTTTCCGGCGCGATCGCGGATGAGAAAATCTCCGCACTGGTCGGCGGGCGATTGCCTCTGCGCGCCCAGCCGCTCGTCGATGAACGTTTCGGTTCCTTCGTCGATGCGCACGCGGCGCGCGGGGGTCGAATCGAAAGAGAGACCGCGCGTGCGGCAGCGTCCCGGATAGCGCATCTCCTCACCGAACCGGTCCGGGACATCCATGGCGATATCGCGTCGCGAGCAGTCGCAGGCATACGCGAGGCCATTGGCGCGCAGTTTCTCGAGTGCGGCCTCGTAGCGAGCCGCGCGCTCACGCGCACTCTGCCGTGGCGCAATGACATCCGGAACGAACCCGAGCCACTCGAGATCTTCGAGGATTGCGTCCGCGTATTCGTCGCGGCAGCGCGTGCGATCGTGATCTTCGAGGCGGAGAATCACGCGGCCGCGGCGTTCGCGCGCGATTCCCCAAACATGCAGCGCGTTTACCACGTGGCCGAGGTGCAGCCACCCGGTGGGCGCCGGCGCAAATCTCGTGACCGGCGCCACCGGTGCCGCGCCCATTACTTCTTGGCGAAAATATTTTTCGGGATCATCACGTGCACGCCGTAAGGCCCGTCGACGAGCTGCGTGATGTCGACGTCGCACGCCACACTCACGAGCTGGTACGCATCCTCACGCGTCATCCCTTTCATCGTGACGAGCAGCTCGATCGCCTGCCGGATCGCAGTCTTGGTCGCGACGACGAGATCTTTATCGATCCCCATTGCGATCCAGTGCGTCGGCGTCTCGCCGCGCGGCCACGTCAGATGAATGTCCTTTCGCACGACGATTTGCAGACGCCCGACGAGCGATGTCTCGAGTGCGGTGATGTCGACTTCACCGTTGCCCTGTCCGGCGTGACCATCGCCGACTTCGAGCAGCGCGCCTTTCGTCCATACGGGGATGTACAGCGTCGTTCCCGCGACGAGCTCCTTGTTATCGAGATTGCCCGCGTGAATTCCCGGCGGCGCGCTGTTCACTCTTCCCATCGACGCCGGCGGCGCGACGCCCATCGAGCCGAAGAACGGATGCATCGGGATGTCGATGCCCTCGGCGAAATGCGCCAGGCCGGTTTTCGCGTCGAGCGGAATGATTCTTGATTTTCCGGCGGTAAAGTCTTCGGGAATGAATCCGCTTCGCGTGCTGAACGAGTTGTACGCGTAGGGAATCGCGAGTTCGATCTGTTTGATTCGCACTTCGAGCACATCGCCCGAGTCGGCGCCCTCGACAAAAATCGGTCCGGTGAGGATGTGACCGCCCGGTCCCTTGTTCTTCACCGAGTCGTAAACCGCGCGCAGCGACGCTTCAACATCCGCCGGCTTCACGCCCATGCGCTCGAGTCCGGCCGGGCTGTTCGTCAGCAGCGTGTGGATCTCGACGACGTCGCCGGACTTTACGCGCAGCACGGGCACCGCCGCCGCGTCGTAGTAGCCCCATGCGACGGTCTTTGGCGTCGCGAGCAGCCGGTGCTGCACCTGAATCCTTCCGTACGCGGGCGCGTCGCCGGCCTCCGGAGACGGCGCGGGCGTCGGCCCCATTTGGCACGCGGCGGTCATCGCGCACGCCGCGGTCACAAGAATCGCGTTGAGTTTCATTTGCCGTTGCACTCCGCTGGCGTGAGTTCGAGATCTGCGAGATACACCGCCGGGACTCCGCGCGTCTTCGATCCCGGATCGAATGTCACCATCATATCCACTTCCGCCTGACGAAAGGTGAGCGGCGCCTCGCGTTCGAGTGCGCACGCGAGCGATTTGCGCAGCGCCTCGGCGTCGTGCTCCGTCTCGGGCTTTGCGTGAATCGTCGCCATGACCGTCACGAGCCACGCCGTGTCGCCGCCCTGCACTGCAAATCCCGGAGCCACGATCAGCGTGGCCGCCTTTCCCTTCGCAAGAGCGACCGCGCGCGCCTTCATCAGTTCCACCGAACGCTGGCCGATTACGCGCGACCACGGGTATACGCGCATGAACCAAAGCGCGACGGCCACGCACAGCAAGGCCATCCATCCCACGTGCACCCGGTTCAGCGGTGGCGTCTGCGGGACAGGTCCGCCCGCCTCCCGGCGCACGACGTACGAACCAGCGGCGATGTCGTGCAACGAACGATGGCTCACGCGATGCGCGACGGTCACGTACGAATCGATGAGCGCGATGCACAAGATCGGAACGCAGATCGCGAATGCCGGACCGGTTTGCAGCGGCAGTCCGCGCTCGAATCCAATCACGAGAAACACCAGCGGCAGCGCGATGCCGATCGACATGAACCATCGGATCGCGGCGGCCGCGACACTGAGCGGTTCTCCGAGCGGATCGACCACGCGAATGCCGAGCGCGAATTTTCCGATCGAATATCCATTGCCGGCCGGGCTGTAGCACACGATGAAATACAGCGACCAGAGCGCGGTGACCACCGCATCGCCCGCGCGCCACGGCATGTCTTCCATCACGCGCGAAATGATCAGCGACGGGATGGTCAGCACCACCAGGTCGATCATGCTGGCGGCAAAACGCGCTCCGAGTGATGCAAAGACGCGCGGCGTCTCGATGGCGGGTGTTTCGACCGCCGGCGCGGTCACGAGTCTAACTCCGCTCGCGAATGAAGAATATGTAATCCGTGGACTGTGGCGCGCCGCCCTCGCCGCGCACGATCCGGGCGACCTGCCCGCGATGGTAGGCGCCGTGCATCGCGATGTGCATCCAGATGTCTTCCACGGTGTTCACGAACTCTTCGCCCTTGGAATTGCGGTAGCTCACTTTGCGCTGGAGCTCGGTGGTCGAAAGCGTCTCGGCCATTACCGCGAACGTCGCGTGATTCCGCGCGCTGAGCGCCGCGCATTCATCGAGGTCGAGCGCGGGCCAGACCGCCACGTCCGGGTCGCGCCCTTCCATGCGGGAGAGCCACACATGCTCGGCGGCGAGCAGATGCCCGTACAGCCGCAGCGCGTCGAGCGGCGCCGCGTGCATCGAACGCAAAGAGTTCAGCGTGCGCGCGTCGGCCCACACCATGTGGTCGTAGAGCCGCCGGATGTGCGCCGTCACGCCCGGTCGCGCCTCACGACGAGCTTCTTTCCCTTGATGGATGTCGAGTTGAGCGCCGCGATCACATGATCGACGATATCCTTCGGCACGAGCACCGTCGAGTGCCGCTCCGCGATCTGGATCGACCCGATCGAGTCCGCGCTGAGCTGCGCTTCGTTCACGATTGCGCCGACGATGTCACCGGGCCGGATTTTCAGCTTTCGTCCACCGCCGATGTAGATGCCGGCCATCTCGCCCGGTCGGCTGCGCGCGGTGCCCGGCTTGGGCGGACGCGACCGCTCCATCGACTCACGCGGCGCATTCTTGTGCTCGCCCTTGCGATCGCTCTTGTGTTCGCCACGCGCGCCCGGCACGGGGCGCGCGGTGATCGACGGGATTTCCGTTTCTTCTTTTTCGCCCGAGGGCGATTCCGCGCGCTTCACCGCCGCGGCGGCGACGTCGAGCACGTCGAACTCATCCGCGAGCGATTCCACGATCGCGCGATACGACTCGAGCCCGCCCGCGACGATCGTCTCGCGGAGCGCGGTGCGCGTCGATTCAAGTCGCCGCTCGCGCAGGTCCGCGACCGTAGGGACCTGGGCGATTTCGATTTTCTGTTTCGTGAGCAGTTCGATGTTTCGGAGAAATCTCTGCTCGCGCGGCTCGGCGAACGTGATCGCCACGCCGGCGCGGCCGGCGCGGCCCGTGCGGCCGATGCGATGCACGTATGCTTCCGCCGCGGACGGCACATCGTAATTCACGACATGCGACACATGCTGGACGTCGAGCCCGCGCGCGGCGACGTCGGTCGCGATGAGCAGATCCGTCTTGTTCGCGCGAAATTTTTTCATCACGCGGTCGCGCTGTTCCTGATTGAGGCCGCCGTGCAGCGCTTCCGCGCGATAGCCATGCGCGTTCAGCGTCTCGGTGAGTTCGTCGACTTCCGTGCGCGTGCGGCAAAAAACGATCGTCGACACGGGCTGCTCGACATCGAGCACGCGGCTGAGCGCGGCCATCTTGTTCGACCGCGCAACGATGTACGCGACCTGCCGGACTTTGGCGAGCGCGCCGGCGGCGACGGCTTCGCGCTCGATGCGAATCGTCACCGGCTTGCGGAGATGTTTGTTCGCGATCGCGGTGATGCGCGACGGGAGCGTGGCGGAGAAGAGCGCTGTCTGCCGTTCCTGTGGGGTCGCTGCAAGAATGGCTTCCAAGTCCTCGGCGAAGCCCATGTCGAGCATTTCGTCCGCTTCGTCGAGCACGACCATTTTCACCGCCGCGAGGTGCAGCGTGCGGCGGCGGATATGATCGAGCGCGCGGCCCGGCGTCGCGACGACGACATCGACGCCGCGCTTGAGCGTGCGGATCTGTCCTTCCATCGACGCGCCGCCATAGATCGGCACGGCGATGACGCCGAGCGGCTTTCCATATTTGTGAATTGCCTCGGCGACCTGCATCGCGAGTTCGCGCGTCGGCACGAGCACCAGCGCCGCGGTGCGCTCGCGCGTAGGAGCGTCGGGTGCGACGAGGTGCAGCAGGGGCAATGCGAACGCGGCGGTCTTTCCGGTTCCCGTCGCAGCCTGCGCGAGCACATCGTGCCCTTCGAGCAATGGAGGAATGGCCGCGCGCTGGATGGGCGTCGGCTCCTCATATCCGAGCGCGGTGAGCGCGGAAAGGAGTCGTTCGTCGAGTCCGAGGGTCGAGAACCCAGCGGGTGCAGATGAGTTCTCGGTGCGTGGCGTCATGCCTCAAAGATAGATGGTCGGCGGGGCGGGGCGCTGGCGGATGCCCCCTCCGCGTCGCAATTTCACGGCGTTCCGATCCAACCTGTCGCCTGGAGACACCCGATGGCCCCCACTGTACCGTCCGTTGACAACGCCACCCTGAAAGCGCTCCGCAAGAGCGACACGAGCGCTCTGGAGAAGATCCACCGCGCCTGGTGGGACACGATCAATGCCGAAGCGACCAAGCAAGGCGGCGACCCGACGTTCGGCCCGCCGGTGGCCGAGCTGGCGATGCTCCAGGTTTGGGAAGGGCGAGCCAACATCGAAAACCTCGAAGAGCTGACGACTGCCGTTCAGGCCGCGGTGCGCGGGGGAGTGACGCGCGAGCAGCGCCGCCGTGCCAATGCCAAGGGCGAGACGAAGGCCTCGGGCGGCACGGTCGACGCGGTCTGGTCGCGCGTCTCGGCCGAGATCGCGAAAGGTCCGGCGCCCGCGGCACCAAAGCACACCGGCGGCAAAGCGCGGCCCGCCAAGGTGAAGTCGGACGGCGGCAGCGGCGCGATGATCGCGGTCGGCATCCTGCTGCTGATCGGCGTCGGCGTTGGCGGATGGTTCGTGATGCAGTCCGGCGCGCACGGTGTCGCGACGTCGTCGTACACCCTGCCCGACGCGAAGCAGGTATCCGTGACGGCCGGCCAGCGCGGCAACCTTCCGCTCGGCCCGGGTGATACCGCGGCGATCGGTTCCGATTCGAGAATCACGGTCGGTGGAGACTACGGCGCGAAAATTCGCGCCGTGCGCGTCGACGGCAGCGCGAATTTCCGGGTGTCGAAGGGACCGCACTTTGAAGTGAACGCGAAGGACGTGTCGCTCGTCACGGAGAGCGGATCGTTCGCGGTTCGCGCGTACAAGGACGATGCGTCGACGTTCGTGCGGGTGAAGGAAGGCGATGTGAAAGTCGAGTCCGCGAAAGAGACGCGCACCATCAGCGCGGGCAAGTCGATCGCGGTCGCGAAGGACGGGACGATGTCGGAGCCTGCACCGGAAGCGGTGGATCAGGCGCTCGGCTGGACGGACGGCAAGATCAACTTCACGAACGCGCCGCTGAAGACCGTGATGTCCGAGTTCTCGCGCTGGTACGATCTGCCCGTGACCGCGAAGGACACGTCGCTGTACTCGCGTCCGGTCACGATGTCGGTCGCGCTCGAGTCGAAGAAAGACGCGATCGCGGCGCTCGAGGAGAGCGCGAATGTGAAGTTCAGTTATGACAAGGATTCGAAGCCGGTTCTGGTCGATGCTCCGGCGGGGGCGAAGCCTGCGCCGGCGAAGAAGAAGGGCAAGTAGGGCGCGCGAAGCAGAGTTCTCTTCGACGCAACGTGTACGACGAGTGAACTGTCAACCACTAACCGTTGGTCAGTTAACCAAGGTATGAAAATCAGTCCGGGCCACGAACCGTTTTGACGCGGTTGGTGGCCCGGACTGATTATTTAACCTTCGTTAACCGACCAACAGTTAGTGGTTAACGGTTCACTCGCAGTATCAGGTCAAAAAGAAGTCAGTTAATCTTCCGTCTCAAGTCTTTAAATCTGATCATCTGCCGTTCCTGCTCATCATAGAGCGTCAGCATCAGCGCCCGTACCCCGCTGCGAATCGTCATCACCGGCGCCGCATGAAAAATCACGTTCTCATCGTGCGCACGCTGCAGTTTGTAATTCGGAATGCGGGGCCCGAGATGGTGCACATGGTGCAGCCCGATGCTCCCAGTGAACCACTGCAGAATGCCCGGCAGCTGGAGATGCGAACTCCCCTGAACCGCGGCGGTCGCGTAATCCCAGTTCTCGTGTGATTCCCAGTAGGCATCTTCGAACTGATGCTGCACGTAGAACAGCCAGACGCCCGCCATCGTCGCGATGTAATAGACGGGCAGATAGATGATGAGCAGCGACTGCGCGCCCGCGGCGAGGACGAGCGTCGCAATGAGACCGGCGATTGCGATGTTCGTCATCCACACATTCCAGAGCTGCATCGAGCCCGTCGCCTTGCTGCGCGAGCGGAAGCGCTGGAGCACCATCATGTGCAGTGGTCCGAGCCCGATCAGCACGGCGGGATTGCGGAACAAGCGATAGCGAAATTTCTGCCACTGGGTCATTGCGAGGTATTCGCGAACGGTGATCGTCGTGACGTCGCCGTTGCCGCGACGATCCAGATCGCCCGACGATGCATGGTGCAGCGCGTGCTCGCGCCGCCACTGTGAATACGGCGTCAGCGTCAGCACGCCGGTCACGAACCCGACTGCGTCGTTGACCTTGGGCCAGGGCAAAAACGACCCGTGCGAGCAGTCGTGCATGATGATGAACGTCCGGATGATGAAACCGGCGGCGGGGATGATCAGGGCGATGGTGACCCAGGTTTCGACGTGCAGCATCCGGTGCATCGCGACGAGGGTCAGCACGAGGAGACCCAGCGTAGTCACCAGCTGAAAGAGCGACCGGCCCACATGGGATCCCTGATAGCGCGCGACCACCTTGCGCCAGTCGGAAACGGGAGGCTTCGGTCGCTCGGAATGGTCGGAATTCAGTTGTTCGGGCTCAGTATTCATTCAGGCAAGACTCCACTATTTCATGTAGTCCCTAATCTTACCCCTGGGACCGCGGATTGGACCGTCAGGGAAGGGCTGAAATAGTCGAGGTTGCGCACAGCCCACGTACCCATTAGCCTTAGAGCAGGACAAATGCGCATTCGGCGCGCACGTCCGACTGACCCAGGGCCCTGCTCTCGCGGTGGCCCTTTTGCTTTTGTCAGACATAACAGCCGACGACACACACCAGTAAAGGGAGTAGCACAATGCGTACGACAGGTACCGTGAAGTGGTTCAACGACGCGAAGGGCTTCGGTTTCATCACGCCCGAAGACGGCGCGAAGGACTGCTTCGTCCATCATTCGGCCATCCAGGGCCAGGGTTTCAAGTCGCTTGCCGAAGGCGAGCGCGTTGAGTTCGACGTCGTTCAGGGCCAGAAGGGTCCGGCGGCAGAGAACGTCACCAAGCTCGGCTCGTAAGTTCGAATGATTGAAGTCAAGCTTGACGAAGGCGACAAGATCGATTGGGCTCTCAAAGCTTTTAAGAAAAAAGTGATGAAGTCAGGGATCTTGCGTGAACTGCGACGCAGACGGCACTACGTGAAGCCGAGTGAAGCTCGGCAGCTCAAGTCCGCCGCAGCTCGGCGGCGTGGAAAACCGAAGCGTCAGGCTCGATAGCCAGGAGAGGCGATGATAGGACCGTTCCAGTTTGAAGATGGTGGACGTGCTTATTCGTGCACCGTCGAAGAACGACGGACGGCACCGTTGGGAAAGTGGTGGTGGTTCGAAGTAAGCGGAGACGGGCAGCGGTATGCTCCTTTCGAAGCTGAGTCGAAAGACACACAGACCTCGG
The DNA here is from genome assembly GCA_036003525.1 of Gemmatimonadaceae bacterium. Taxonomy (GTDB): domain Bacteria; phylum Gemmatimonadota; class Gemmatimonadetes; order Gemmatimonadales; family Gemmatimonadaceae; genus Fen-1231. The sequence continues at coordinate 12,474 of DASYSH010000531.1, forward strand.
TGAAGTCCCGCGTCATCGCTTTTTACAACGCCCGGCTTGAACGCCTAGCGCAACCCGTAGTGCCCAGGCAGCATTGGGCACGAAGGGACAAACCGGCTCCCGCTGCGCCCAAGGAAACTTAGGCTTGCGGACCTTCTAATCGGATCGGCGCAGTCACTTCGGTGACTGCGCCGATTTGATTTAACCGCAACGGCAGCCGTGAACAGATATACTGCGAGTGAACTGTTAACCGCTCACTGTTGGTCGGTTAACCAAGGTGAATTAATTCGTATACGTCACTCGGCTTTGATGACGTCGAGTGGATTCACGCGCATCGCCTTGCGTGCGGGCAGCAGCGTGGCGATTACCGCGGGAATGAGAAGCGCGACTGGAACCAGCGCGAAGGTCAGCGGATCGTGCACGCCTGTGCCGTACAGCTGATTTTGCAGCAGCCGCGCGAGGAGCCACGCGCCAACCATGCCGATCGAAATTCCGAGAGCGATGACCCACATCATCTCTCCTGCGACGAGACGGATGAGTATCGGTCCGGTCGCTCCGAGCGCGGCGCGAATTCCGAACTCACGGGTTCGCTGCGCCACGCCGTAGGTGATGACGCCGTAGAGGCCGATCGCCGCGAGCGTCAGGGCGAGCATCGCGAACGCCGTCAGCAGCAACGATGCAAAACGTACGGGCGCCATCGACGACGCGACGGCCTTCTCCAATGTCGAGACGTTTCCGATGGCGAGCGCGGGGTCGAGATCGTGCACGCGCGCGCGAACGAGCGGCATCAGCGCGACAGGGCTGCCCGACGTTCGCACCGCGATGGTGAACGGACGTCCGCCATCCTGCCACGGCGAGACGAACACTTGGGGAACCGCGCGGACCGCCACATCGACCTGCGGAAAGTCCGCGACGACTCCGACGACCGTCGGCGGACGGTTTCCGAACGACAGCAGCGGGATCTCTCTGCCCAGCGCGTCTCCGCGCGGAAAAAAGAAGCGCGCCGCGGTTGCGTTGAGCACGACGACATGCTCGGTCGTGCTGTCATCCGTGGCGAGAATGCCCCGACCCGCGATGATCGGTACGTCCAGTGTCTCGAAGAAACGTTCGCCCGCATAGCTCTGCGCAATTTCCGTCGCGGGCGATTCCGCGGTCGCCGAGACGGATTCGCGGCTCATGAATCCCGCGAGCGGCATCAAGCCGTACGTGACGCCCGCGACGCCCGGCGTCGCGCGCAGCTGCGCCGCCAATTGATCGAAGAACGCGCGTGCGCTCGCCGAGGTCGCGTAGCGCGAATACGGCAGATTCAGATCGACCGTCAAAACATTCGCCGGTCGAAATCCGAGTTCGACGCTCGTGAGCCTGCCCAGGCTGCGCACGAGAAGTCCCGCGCCGGCCAGCAGGATCACGGCGATCGCGAGCTGCGCCACGACGAGCGAACGCCGCACCCGCACGGCGATTTTGCCGGCGCCCGCCCGTGCGCCGCCATCGGCGAGCCCGGCGCGCGGGTCGCGGCCGGACGCGCGAATCGCGGGTCCGAGTCCCACGAGAAACGCGCAGGTCAGCGCCAGCGCCGCGGTGAATGCGAACACCCGCCCGTTGATTCCAATGCTCGCGATCGACGCGATGTTCGGCGGACTGATCCCGACGAATACGCGCGTCGCCCATACCGATACCAGGAGTCCGACGACCGCCGCGGCAATCGCGAGCACGACGGTTTCGCTCACGATCAGCCACATCATCGCCTGTCGCGTCGCGCCAAGCGTGACGCGCACCGCGAATTCCTGCTGCCGGCGCGTTGTTCGCGCGAATACCAGATTCGCCACGTTTGCGCATGCAATCAGCAAGAGAAGCAGCACTGCCACAAATAGAATGCGAAGTGCGGGTCGCGCCGAACCATACAGCTGGTCATGCAGCGTTGTCACGATGACGTCGCTGCCGCGCTGCGCCGGGCGCAATGATGCGTCCGTCCGGTGCACGAGCTGGGACAGCTCCTGCTGCACGCGTTCCATGGGCGCACCGCGCGCGGCTCGCGCCACAACCCGGACAAAGAAGGTCACAGATTGAAAGCCGCCCGGCGCCGGCGGTTTCCACGGCACCCAGTACTCGGCGTGCGACGGAAACTCGAGGCCGGCGGTCATTATACCGACGACCGTCGCAGACTTGTCGCCGAGCGTGATGATGCGGCCGATGATTCCGCTGTCCGCCGCGAAATGCCGGCGCCACAGCGCATCGCTCAGCACGACGACCGGCTCGGCGGTATTCTGTTCGTCCGAACTCGTCAGCAGCCGGCCGAGCGCCGGACGCGACTCGAGCACGGTGAAGAGTTCGGAAGTCGTGGCAACTCCGCCGACGCTTTCCGGGGGTGCCGATCCGGTCACCGTCGTTCCGGCGGTCTTGAAGATCGCGACGGACGCCAGCGTGCGGCTTGAGCGCATCCATTCCCGCGCGAGCGGCTCCATGACCTGGGGCTGGACGACGCCTTTGGCAACGCCAGAGACGGCCAGCAGTTCGTCGGCGCCCGGGTAGGGCAACGGCCTGAGGAGCACCGCGTTGATGATCGTGAACATCGTGCTGTTCGCGCCGATGCCGAGCGCGAGCGAAAAGATGACGGCGAACGTGAACGCAGGCGCGCGGGAAAGCGAGCGCAGGATGTAGCCGACATCGCGCACGCTGCTTTCGATCCAGCGGACGCCGCGCGCATCGCGAGTTTCTTCTTTGTGCCGTTCCACGCCGCCGAACGCCACACGTGCGAGGCGCGCCGCTTCGTCCGCGCTCACGCCCGAGCGGATGAGGTCCTCGGTTTCCATCGCGATGTGCAGCCGCATCTCATCGGTAAGGTCGCGATCGAGCGTATGCCGCGAAAACTGCGCGCGGATCCTGCGCCGGAACCTGCCGAAGCTGCTCATGGGACGCTCCCGTTATCGGGCGGTGAGGACTTGCTCGATTGCAACGGCAAACCGCCGCCACTCGGTGCGTTCGTCCGCGAGGCGTTTCTTGCCGGCGGCCGTGAGCGTGTAGAACTTCGCGCGTCGTCCATCCGGCGAAATTCCCCATTCGGATTTAACGAGCTCGCGATCTTCGAGACGATACAGCGCCGG
>DASYSH010000532.1:0-7784 GCA_036003525.1 Gemmatimonadaceae bacterium
TCGTTCGAAGGCTGGAGGCGAATCCGCCCGTCGCGCTCGCGATAGAACCGCTTCACCGTCGCTGAATCGCCGTCGAGCATCGCGATCACCATATCGCCGTTGTCGGCAGCCTGCCGATCGTGCACGACCACCATATCGCCGTCGCTGATATGGTCTTCGATCATAGAATTGCCGCGGACCTTGAGCACATAGTGACGTCCCGCGCGTCGCACGAAGTCCTGCGGCACCGCGATCGTCTCTCCGACACTGATCTCTTCGATCGGCGAGCCTGCGGCGACCGCCCCGAGGAGCTCGAGTTCTATGGCCTGCGGCGTCACGTCGGACGCCAGGATCTCGATGGCCCGGCTCTCGTTGTAGTTGCGCTTGATGTAACCCTTTCGCTCCAGATTGCTCAGGTGTTCGTGGACCGTCGCCAGAGAGTTATAGTTGAACTGTTCGGCGATCTCTTCGAAGCTCGGGGCATAGCCGTTTACCGACCCGTAGTTTTGGAGATAGTCGAGGATCTGGCGCTGGCGCTTGGTGAGCGGCATGACGTCGTCCCTGCTGGAGTTGGTGAAGCGATGGAGGCGTTGCGAGCTGATCGCCGCGTGCAAGAAACAGACGCCCGAACAACACCCGAAGTAACGGTATCCGAACATTGCCCGAAGCGCAAGAGATGGTTCCGACCGCAACGACATGGGTTTTTCCGGTGGGACCGCTGGGTGAACTCACGGCGGCCGCCGCATTGCGCGCGCATGCGCTGGAGGCAGACGCCGCCGCGATCGAGCGCGCCGCGCATGCAGCTGGTGCCATTCCTTCGTTCGCGGAAGCGCTGCGTGGCAGCGCCGTTGCAGTGATCGCCGAATTGAAACGCCGCAGCCCGAGCAAGGGCTCGATCAACGAAACGCTCGACGTTCCATCCCGCGCCACGCAATACGTCGCCGCGGGAGCCGCGGCACTCTCCGTCCTCACCGAGCCTGAACGATTCGGCGGATCGCTGAATGACTTGCGCGCCGCACGCGCGGCGGTTGCCGTGCCGCTGCTCCGAAAGGATTTCATCGTAAACCGGATTCAAATCGCAGAGGCGCGCGCGGCAGGCGCATCGGCGATTCTGCTGATCGCCCGCGCGCTGCCCCCCGAGCGGCGCGTCGCGCTCGCGAGTGACGCGCTCGGGTACGGTCTCGATGTCTTGCTTGAAGTGCGCGACGAACGCGAACTCGAACACGCGCTCGGCGTGCGGCATGCCGTGATCGGCGTGAACAACCGGAATCTGGAGACGCTTGTCATCGACGATGCAGTGAGCGCGCGTCTGCTGCCGCTGATTCCGCCCGATCGAACCGCCGTTTATGAGAGCGGCGTGCGGACCCGTGCCGATGTCGAACGCGCCGCTTCACTCGGCGCCGACGCCGTGCTCGTCGGATCGTCGCTGTCATCATCGATTGATGGCGGCGCCGCCGCGTCTGAACTCACCGGTGTGCGGAGGAACGCGCGTGGCGCGCGTTAAATTCTGCGGCCTTACGCGGCCCGAGGACGCGCGTGAAGCGAAACGTCTCGGCGCAGCGTACATGGGCGCGATCTTCGCCGGCGGTCCGCGCAATGTCACTCCGGAGCGTGCCCGTGAAGTATTCAATGCCGCGATCGGAGGACCGACGGCCGTGGGAGTGTACGGCTCGGACGACGTCGGAAAAATCGCCGCCGACGCGCGGACGTCCGGCGTAGAAGTGATCCAGCTGCATGGCGACCCGCGCGCCGCGGATATTCTTGCGATGCGCAAACGATTCGGCGGACAGGTATGGGCCGTCGCGCGTGCGGATGGATCCGTCCTTCCGGAGTGGACGGAAGAGCTCTTCCATATCGCCGATGCCGTGCTGCTCGACGCGCGGGTGAAAGGGCGGCTTGGTGGAACCGGCGTGGCGCTCGAATGGGGAATGCTCGCCGATTCCGTCGCGGCGCTGCGCGGCCGCACGCCGGTCGTGCTCGCCGGCGGACTGCACGCGGGGAATGTTGGCGAGGCGGTGCGAGTGCTCGCGCCGGATGTCGTCGATGTATCATCCGGCGTCGAATCGTCGCCGGGAATCAAGGACTATGCAAAAATGAAAGCGTTCTTCGACGCCGCGCAGGGGGAAACACCGTGACCGCTCAGGTCGAAATTTCGGATCGCTTTGGCGCGTTCGGCGGGCGGTATGTGCCCGAGACGCTCATCCCCGCGCTCGACGCGCTCACCGACGCGTACGCCGACGCGATGCGCGATCCGGTGTTCACGAAGCTGCTCGACGATACGCTGAGGAACTACGCCGGACGGCCGTCGCCGCTGAGCGATGCGCCGCGGTGGTCCGCGCGCATTGGCGCGCCAGTATGGCTCAAGCGCGAAGATCTGAATCACACGGGCGCGCACAAGATCAACAATGCGCTCGCGCAGGGATTGCTCGCGCAGCGCATGGGGAAGCGACGCATCATCGCGGAGACGGGAGCGGGCCAGCACGGCGTCGCGACCGCAACCGTCTGCGCGCGGCTCGGACTCGACTGCGTCGTGTACATGGGCGAAGAAGACATGCGCCGGCAGACGCTGAATGTGTTTCGTATGCGGATGATGGGCGCGACGGTCGTGCCGGTGACGTCGGGCACGCGCACGCTGAAGGATGCGACGAGCGAGGCGATTCGCGACTGGGTGAGCACCTGCGAAGAGAGCTATTACATCATCGGTTCGGTGGTCGGACCGGCGCCGTATCCCAGAATGGTGCGCGATTTTCAGGCCGTGATCGGCCGCGAAGCCCGCGCGCAAATGCTGGAGCAGGCGGGCGCGCTCCCGCGCACGGTCGTCGCGTGCGTCGGCGGCGGCTCGAACGCGATCGGAATATTTCATGCCTTCGTCGGCGACAAGAACGTCGAACTCGTCGGGGTGGAGGCCGCCGGTCATGGGCTGCACACGCCGGATCACGCCGCGTCCCTCTCCAAAGGAACGCCCGGCGTGCTCCACGGCGCGATGAGTTATCTGCTTCAGGACGCGGATGGGCAGGTGCATCCCGCGCACTCGATTTCCGCGGGGCTCGACTATCCCGGTGTGGGTCCGGAGCATTCGTATCTCCGTGATTCCGGCCGCGCATCATACGTTTCGATCACGGATAATGAAGCCCTCGCCGCGTTCCATTTGCTCGCCAAACTCGAGGGAGTAATTCCCGCGCTCGAGACGGCGCACGCGATCGCGTGGATCGACGCGAATGCCGGCCGTTGGAAGAGCGACGAACCGGTGCTCCTGTGCGTCAGCGGACGGGGTGACAAAGACGTAGCGCAGGTCGCGGAAACGCGTATCTTGACAGAGTGATGTCGACCGTCGCGACCGCCCCCACCGAAGAGCCGCTGCGCCCCGAACCGCCGTTCAACCCGGCGCTCGTGGAAGAACTGTTGCGCCAGCTCGACAAGACGGTGCGCGCACATCAGCTCTACATGCACAACAACCCCACGTATCTCAAGGCGGTGGAGCTGTTGCGCGCCGCGTTCGTGCCGATCTGGGCTGAGACCGATACACTCTCGCTGTCTGTCACGGATCTCACGTTCATTTGGTGCGGGCTGCCGGTGCATTCGCAAAACGAACGGGCATCCGATTCACTTCCGTGGACGTTCTATAAAGACGGACTCCGCGAGCTGACGCTCACGTCTGGATTCGAAGGGCCGGAGCTGGAGCTCCTCCTCGACATCATCCCGCGCGTGCGCAAAGCCGCGTCGCATGAGGATGACCTCATCACGCTGTTGTGGGAGCAGGAATTCGCGCATCTCACATATCGCTATGTCGAGATGGCAACGGATACCGGCGCGCCGGTCGACCCCGCCGCAGAGCCCGGACGGTGGCCGGCCGAGCCGGGCAGAGTGGTCGACGACCCGCGCCTGGCAATCGAAGAGGCTCGTCAGGCCGCCGCAGCGGGTACCGAAGAGGGCAAGGGACCGCCCTCCCGGCACGGCGGCGTGCAGGAAGAAATGAAGCAATCGCCGGCTGGAATCGTGAAGATGGACGATTTCGATTCCACGCTCTATTTCCTCGACGCCGAGGAAGTGGCGTACATGCGCGCGGAAACCGAGCGCGAGTACGCCACAGACCTGCGCCGTACCGTGCTTACCGGCCTGCTCGACGTGTTCGAGCTGCAGACGGACAGCTCCGTCCGTGTTGAAGTCACGCAGAATCTCGACGCGCTCACCCTCCACCTTCTCGCCGGACGCCAGTTTTCGAATGTGGCGTTTCTCCTGCGCGAGATCGGCACCGTTCTCGAGCGCGCGAAGGATCTCACCCCCGATGTGCGCGAGCGTCTTGCGAGCCTGCCGGACCGGCTCAGCGATCCCGCGGCGCTGTCGCAGCTGATTCAGGCGATGGATGAAGCCGAGACGCTTCCGCCGCGCGCGGACCTCGAGGAATTGTTCGCGCAGCTCCGCGGATCCGCACTCGGCACGATTTTCGGCTGGCTCGGCGCGACGCAGAACGCAAAGCTGCGCCCGCTGCTCGAGGGCGCGGCGGAGCGGCTCGCGCAGTCGAACACCGCGGATCTGGTGAAATTGATTTCATCGGCCGAGGGCGGCGTCGCGATGGAGGCGGTGAAGCGCGCGGGCGGCCTGAAGACGGCCGCCGCCGTTCCCGCGCTCGGCAAGGTGCTGAGCGAGCCATATCGAGATCTTCGTGTCGCCGCGGTGAGCGCGCTCGTCGAGATCGGCATGCCCGGCGCGATGCAGGCGCTGGAGAAGGCGCTCGACGACGTCGATCGCGATGTGCGCGTCGCCGCGATCAAGGCACTCGCGAGCAAAGCGTACAAGCCGGCGCTCTCGAAAGTGACCACGCTCGTGAAGTCGCGTGAGATTCGCGAAGCGGACCGCACCGAGCGTCTCGCGATGTTCGAGCTCTACGGCACGCTCTGCGGCGACGGCGGCGTGGCCTGGCTCGACGAACTGCTCAATCCCAAGACCGGCCTCTTCGCCAAGAAGGAAGATCCCGAACTCCGCGCGTGCGCGGCGATCGCGCTCGGACACATCGGAACGGTGCGTTCGGGTCAGGCGCTGCAGAAGGCGATGGGCGAGAAAGACGTCGTGGTGCGCAACGCAGTGAATCGCGCGCTGAAGGGAGGCGTCGTTTGAACCGTCCGTCGCAGGTCATTCGTCCGCGCATTTCGGCGTCGCAGGCGGCGGTCGGGGAGAAGGGAGACGAAGCGTACACGCGCTCCGTCGGCCGGAATTTCATCATGGCGCTGTACAGCTCGCTGCGCAGCATCAAGATGTATCCGATCGAGAATCCCGTCGTGCAGAAGGGCCTCGACGAACTCACGGCGGTCACGGAAGATCTGCGCGACGCCGAGGGAGATCTCGAGTTCCGTGTCTCCGGCGAATTCATTTTCGTGAACGCGACGCGTCTGCGCCTCGATCTCGACAATTACACGACGTTCAGCTACCTGCTCTCACTCTGCCGCGCGTGCGGCGTCGGCGTGCTGCGCGTGAAGGCCAAGCCGGCTGCGCGCGACTGGACCGTCTTCCTCTCATTCCTGCTCGCGCCGCAGGGCGACGGGCCCGCGGCCCGCTTCGAGGCGCTGCAGAAACGTCTCGATAACACCGGCGTGCTTGCGTTCGAAGTGTCGCCTCCCGTCGAGTCGGAGGACGACCAGAAAGTTCGCGTCCAGTCGAAGGAGGCGGCCAAGCGCACATTCGCGCAGTCCGTTGCCGCGACGAAAGACGTGATGAATTCGGTGCGCATGGGGCAGCGGCCGAACATCAAGAAGATCAAGCGCGTGGTGCAGGGAATCGTCGATCAGATTCTCGCCGACGAAACGTCGCTCATGGGTCTCACCACGATCCGCGACTACGACGACTACACGTTCACGCACTCCGTGAATGTCTGCATCTTCTCCGTTGCGCTCGGCCGCCGTCTCGGGCTCACGCGCCTGCAGCTCTATGACATCGGATTCGCCGCGCTCTTCCACGACATCGGCAAGTCACGCGTCCCCGTCGGCATTCTCAACAAGCCGGACCTCCTCAGCGACGAAGAGTGGCGCGCCATCGCCGCGCACCCGTGGCTCGGCCTGCTCTCCCTGTTTCAAATCAAGGAGCAGCAGGAATTCCCGTACCGCGCGATGATCGTCGCGTACGAGCATCATATGAAGCGCGACGTCACGGGCTACCCGCGCTCTCTGCGCACGAAAGCCATCGGGTTCTACAGCAAGATCGTCGCGGTCGCCGACGGCTTCGACGCGGCGACATCGCGGCGTTCGTACCAGAACGAGCCCATGAACCCGGCCGCCGTGCTCGGCGAAATGCGCGACAATGCGCGTCGCGGCATGGATCCCGTGATCGTCAAGGCGTTCGTAAATCTCCTGGGCATTTATCCCGTCGGGACGTTTGTCGTGCTCGACACGTTCGAACTCGCGATCGTGCATTCCGCCAACGCGAACCCGGAAATGGTCTCGCGGCCGAACGCGCTGATCGTCAGCGACGACCTCGGCAACGTGCGCCATCCCGGCGAACTCGTCGATCTGGCCGAGCAGGATGAAGCCGGGAATTTCCGCCGCACGATCATCAAGACGGCGGACCCGGATCGCTACGGCATTCGCATCGGCGACTATTTCCTCTAGAAAGAAGACGTGCTGAGCAATCGTTTTGAGTCGTTGCGCGCGGCAAACCGGCGCGCGCTCGTATGCTATGTGACGGCGGGGCATCCCGATCGCGCGCGCAGCCTCGAGCTTCTGCACGGACTGGAGCAGGCGGGCGCGGACGTGCTGGAGATCGGCGTGCCTTTTTCAGACCCCGTCGCCGACGGTCCGGTGATCCAGTCGAGTTCACAGCAGGCGCTCGAGCAGGGAATGACTCTCGACGGCGCTCTCGCGCTGATCGCCGAGGCGAAACTCGCGATTCCGGTCGTGCTCTTTTCATACCTCAATCCGATCATCGCTGCCGGACCCGATGTGCTGACGCGCGCGAAGACCGCCGGTGTCAGCGGCGTGCTCGTGACCGATCTGCCCGTCGGCGCCGATCCGGAGCGTGAGGCATGGTTCGGATCGGGTCCGCTCGATTTTGTGCGCCTCGTGGCGCCGACCACGCCGCGCGATCGCATGGCGCTGATCGCGCGCGACGGGCGCGGGTTCGTGTATCTCATCAGCCGGCTCGGCGTCACCGGGATGCAATCCGGGATCGCATCGACGCTGCCGGCATCGATCGCGACGCTTCGTTCCGTGTGCACGCTGCCGATCTGCGTCGGCTTCGGCATCTCCACGCCGGACCAGGCGCGAACCATTGGCGCGCTCGCCGACGGAATCGTGGTGGGCAGCGCGCTGGTGAAGGCCGCCGAGCGCAGCGTCGGCGAAGCCGTCGCGCTGACGCGTTCGCTGCGGTCGGCGCTCGACGACGTGAAATGAGCGTTATCAAGCGATGATCGCGCGCCTTGTCTCGCTGTATGCGAAGATCATGCCGGTGGTGGGCACGATCCTGCTGTTCGTCGGCGCCTTCTACGACACGACATGGGCTTCGTACAGTGTGCTGTTTCACGCCGTGGTCATCGTCGCGCTGTTCGGCGCGACGGTGTCATTCCGCCGGTACCAGCTTCCGATCACGAAGTACGGCACCGTGAATCTGCTGGGCATCGTGGCGACCGGCGGCGCGCTCGTCGCCGGCCCGTCGACCACGGCGATCGCGTTGTTCGCCGGACTGATGTTCTGCGATACGCTCGTGCTCGGCAAAACCGTGAACGTTGCGTGGATCAACGCGGGACGCGAATCGCTCGCGCTCTTTGCCGCGTATGGGTTCTACGCGTGGGCGGCGGTGACGATCGACCCGACCAAGTC
>DASYSH010000533.1:0-1512 GCA_036003525.1 Gemmatimonadaceae bacterium
GGTCCCGGCAATCGCGCGAACGCGACGATTGGGCGCGCGATCCGCCTTGTCATGCTCTCGGTCGGCGGCGGCATTGCGGGCGAACTTGACAAGGCGACGCTCGGTCATCCCGGCAAGTACACGTACTGCATTGCGGAGAACGAAGAGGAAAGCCCGTGGGCGCCGTATCACGTCGAGAACGGATATGCGCCCGAGGACAGCACCGTATTCGTCATTCCGGCGGAAGCGCCGCACAGCGTGACGAACCACGTCGCGAACGATCCACAGGGAATTCTCGACAGCATGGTCTCTGCGATGAGCACGATTGCGAGTAACACTGCGGTCGCGGGCGGCGCCTGCGCGGTCGTCCTCGGCATCGAGCACGCGAAGATGATCGCAGCACACGGCTGGAAGCGTGCCGACGTGCGGAGCTACCTCTGGTCGAATGCCGGCAACACGTTCGGCGCGCTCTCCTTCAATCATCGCTACGGCAAGGTCTACAACCGCAGCCTGCCGAAATGGATCACGCGCGAGCGTGATTCGAAGGTGCCGATCGTGGCGCGACCGGAAGACATCCATCTCTTCGTCGCCGGCGGCGCAGCGGGCCGTTTTTCGGCGTTCATTCCCGGTTGGGGCAATTATGCTGCGCCAGTATTGAGAGCAATCGACGACGCACGCGCGACGACTGCGAATTGCAACGACGGCACGTGCTCGCTGTGACGACATTTCACCCGATTAAGGAGTAACAGCATGCCTCAACGTGTATTTGATCCGTGCGGCGTCGTCGAAGCGTCGGCAAAACTGCGTGCGCCGCGGCTCGAGAGTCTGGAAGGTCGACGGCTGGCGGTGCTCGACAACACAAAATGGAATGGCGGCAAATTGCTGGATGCGCTAGTCGATCGGCTTTCGCGCGACATCCGCTTCTCGCGCGTGAATCGTTACAAGAAAGAGACGTTCACAAAACCCGCTGCGCCGGAGCTTATGCGGGACATCGCCGCGAACAACGACGTGGCAGTGATCGCCATCGCAGATTGAGGGTCCTGTACGTCGTGCTGTACGCGCGACACAGTAAGCCTGGAAGAACTGAAGATTCCGACTGCGGTTATCGTCACCACGCAATTCGTGCGTGAAGCGCGCACGCAGGCCGCCGTCCTCGGCATGCACGATCTCGACATCGTGACGATCGATCATCCGCTGAGCACGCTCTCTGCGGATCAAATCGCCGGCCGCGCCGAACAAGCGCTGCCTCAGGTGCTGAAGGTCTGGTCGAGCTGAGATGATCGTCGCCGAACACATACGACGCGCAGCTCGGCGCTATGGGGATCACGTCGCCGCAATCTGCGACGGCGAACGCCGCACTCACGCCGAAATCAACGAACGTTCGAACCGCCTCGCGAATGCGCTGCTTGCGCACGGCCTCATGCACGGAGATCGCGTGCTCGTGCTGCTCGAAAATTCCATCCGCTGCATCGAAGTGGACTTCGGCCTCTGCAAAGCGGGTCTCGTGCGCGTGTCGCTCAACCCGCGCATTAC
>DASYSH010000534.1:0-2445 GCA_036003525.1 Gemmatimonadaceae bacterium
GCGCTCGGATACATCATGAGCGAGGTCCCCCGCGCCGTGATCATGCTGAGCGGCGTCGATTCGCGCGGCGCGGTCGATCTCACGCTGCGCGCGCTGGAACTCGGCGCGGTGGATTTCGTTCGCAAACCGGCGGGCGCGTTCGCCAGCGCGATGCCGATGATGGCGAGCCGCCTGCTCGAGGCGTTGCGCGCGGCCGCCGTGGTCAATCTGCGCGGCGTGCCGATGCTGGACCGTGTCGCGGCGGCGATCGAGCGCGCGCGAATTTCAGCGCGCGGCGCGCATGCGGCGGTCGTCGTGGCTGCTTCGACCGGCGGTCCGCGCGCGCTCGTCGAGTTCGTGCCGGGACTGACGCTGGGCCTCGACACCGCCGTGCTGATTGCGCAGCACATGCCGCGCGGATTCACGGCCGGGCTGGCGCGCCGCCTCGACGCGATGTCGCCACTGGCGGTGTCGGAGGCGGCGCACGGCGAGGCGGTGCTCACGAATCACGTCTATATCGCGCCCGGTGGACAGCACATGACGCTCGCGTCGGACGGTGCGCAGGCGCGCATCGTGCTCGACGAGTCCGAACCGGTGTGGGGCGTCCGGCCCGCGGCGGACCCGCTGTTTTTTTCGGCGGCAAAACATTTCGGCGCCGCCTGCGTCGGCGTCGTGCTCACGGGGATGGGCCGCGACGGAAGCGCGGGACTCGCCGCGATCCGCGCGGCAGGAGGCGGGGCGGTCGTGCAGGATCGCGCGACCGCAACGATCTATGGAATGCCTCAGAGTGCCCTCGAACATGCGGGAGCCGACATCGTTGCGCCGCTCGGCGGAATTGCGCCGGCTGTCGCCGAACTCGTCGATGCGCGGCGCGCACTGTGGAGCGCACGATGAGCGCGCGCGCGTCCGTCACCGCTCCGGCGCGCTCGATCGCCATCGAGCGCGCGCTGCACATCGTCGCGGCGATCGGCGATGAGCGTTTCGCGTTTCCCGTTTCGCACGTTGAAGAGGCGATCGACGCGCCCGCGGTCGAGTGGGTGCCGGTCGCGCCGGCCGGAATGCTCGGCCAGCTCAAGCATCGCGGCCGCATGATCGCCGCGTGGGATGGCGCTTGGGTGTTTCGCGTCGGCGCGGCCGCGCGTGGCGGCGCCGCGCTGGCGCTGCGCGATGGCGCCGGGCGCGTCGCGCTCGTGGTGGATGACGTGATGGAAATGGTGCGGATCGAAGCGGCCGGCGTGCACGATGTGCCGGGCGGCGCGGATCTCGACGGCGTGCTGCGCGGAATTTGCTTTCCGCCGCAGCATGGACAGTCGCTCGTCAGCATCGTACGCGTTGACGCGCTCACGGCGATGCTGTCGGCGCGCGGTTCTATTCTCGACGGAGGAACGCAATGACCCGCGAATCGGGAGCTACCCTGGCGTCATCGGTGAAGGGCGTGGAGCGCACGCAGCTCGTGACGTTCCGCGTCGGCGCCGATCAGTTCGCCGTCGATATTTTTTCCGTCGAACGCGTGCTGCGGTTCCAGCCTCCGCGTCCGATCCCGAATGTGCCCGCGTGGCTCGAGGGCGTGATCGACTACGGCGGCCGCGTCGTCCCCGTCATCGATTTGCGCGCGCGCTTCGAACTCGGCGCGGGCGCGAACCGCGACTCCGCGCGCATTCTGGTCTTCGTCGCGGGAGAAGACTGGATCGGCGCGATCGTCGACGGCGTGGATGAAGTTCTCACCGTCACGAATGACGAACTCACGCCGCCGCCGGCGCTGTTCAACGGGCTCGCCAAGCAATACGTGCGCTGGCTCCTGCGGGGAGAGACCGAGGAGGAACCGGTGATCATCGTCCTTGACGTCGCGCAGCTGCTGACCGCGCGTGAACGCATCGTACTCGAACAAGCGGTTGCGGGGGCGCCGTAAGCATGCCTGATGAAACGCTGGCCGGATTCAAAGCGCGATACGCGGACATCGATCGCCGTCTCGACGCGGGACTCGGCGAGCCCGAGCGCGCGGCGATCAAGGGCGAGATTATCGGGCTGTTCAAGACGGTGGAACAGACCGTCGCCGACCTGTCCGCGCTCAAGGAAGAGATCCGCTCGCTCGTCGACAAATGGAAGGCGCAGCAGGCCGCGGCCGCGCCATCGCTCGCGCCGCAATTCTCCGGCGACAAGCCGGTCGTGCACGCCGACCATATCGGCGCGTCCACGTTCATCGAAAAAGGCTGGAGCCGCCTGTCGCTCGGCGATTATGACGGCGCCGAGACGGCGCTGAAACGTGCGATCGAACTTTCGCCCGGCGATCCGCAGAGCGAGGCGCTGCTCGGATGGGCGCAGATGCTCAACGAGAAGTACGACGAGGCGCTCGGGAATTTCGGCAAGGTGCTCATGCGCGAGCCGTCGAACGCGCTCGCGCGGATCAACGTCGGATACATCTGTCTCAAGAAACGCATTTTCGGAGAGGCGATCGAGCATCTTTCG
>DASYSH010000535.1:0-1966 GCA_036003525.1 Gemmatimonadaceae bacterium
AGCAGCTCGATGTAGACGAGCGTCTTGCCGCTGCCCGTGATCCCGTGAAGCAGCGCCGCGTCGCCTGCGCGCGCGGCGATCAGCGCCGCGATCGCTTCGCGCTGCGCGTCGGATGGCTCATGCGGCTGTGCAGGCGGCGGCTCGCGCAGGGAAAACGGATCGCGCGAAACGGTTTCCATCTCGATGCGCGCGAGCCCGCGCTTGACGAGGCCGCTGACCACGGGGGCCGAGCACGCGAGGGTCGCGACCGCCTGCTCCACCGACGCGCGCCCACCGAGCGATTCGAGCAACTCGTACAGCGCGCGCTGCTGCGGCGATCGTGCAAAAACCTTGTCGCGCTCGATGAGTGACGACAGCTCGCGCGCGAGCACCAGCATGCGCCGCGCTTTCACCGGCGGTTCGGGCCGCTTCGAAGCGCCGAGCGCGGCGGGGAGCGCGGCGCGCAGCACGAGGCCCGGCGGCGCGACATAGTAATCCGACATCCACCGGCACACCGCGAGCAGGTCGGGGCGGAACGCCGGCTCCGCGTCCGGCACGTCGATGATCGCCTTCGGTTTTGTGGTTCCGAGCGCGGCGCCGTCGCTCTCGCCGAGGCAATAGCCGACCGCGCGCCCGCCGCGGACAGGCACGACAACGCGCGAGCCCGCCACGAGCGGGTGGCGCAGCGATCTCTCATCGACGGCGTAGGTGAAGCTGCGAAAGAGCGGAAGCGGCAGGGCGACGTCGACGAGGCGCCGGCCGTTTTCAGCGGGCACCGTCACGTGACCGGGGTCTTGATCCCCTCGGTCGCCGCCGTCGCGGATTTTTCGGCGCCACCGCTCGAGAGACGCACACGCTCCGGCGAACGCGCGTTCACCTCGTGCAGATATTCGAGCAGGGCGTCGGCGAGTTCACGGCCGGTCTGATAGCGCGCGACCGGATCCTTCGACAGGCAGCGCATCGTGATGTTCGCGAGCGTCGCGGGCACGCGCGAGTCGACTTCATGCAGCGAGACAGGAGCCTCGTGCACATGCTTGTAGCCGATCGAATAGCCGTCGGCGCCGTCGAACGGCGGAAATCCGACGAGACATTCGTACAGCATCACGCCGACCGCGTACAGGTCGGAGCGGCCGTCCAGCATTTTTCCCATCGCCTGTTCCGGCGCCATGTAATGCGGCGTGCCCATCGCGCGTCCGCCCGCGGTCAGGCGGCCGTGAAAATGCGCGGTGGCGATTCCGAAATCGGTGAGCATCGCGTTGCCGTCGTCGTCGAACAGCACGTTGTCCGGCTTCACGTCGCGATGGATCACGCCATGACGGTGCGCATAATCGAGCGCGCAGCTGACCTGACTCGCGATGAACGCGGCGCGCTCGGCGGAAATCGTGCGGTCGCGCATGAGATCGTCGGCGAGGCAGCCTCCGCCGAGAAACGGCATCACGAGATAGACGACGTCGCCGACTTCGCCGTAGTCGATCGGAGTGCAGACGAGCGGATGAATGAGACGGCTGGACGCCTCGGCCTCGCGACGGAAACGCGTGCGCATTTCTTCATCACGGGCGAGATGCGAATGGACGACTTTCACCGCGAGCGGCCGGCCGAGACGCTCGTGCTCGGCCGCATACACATCGGCCATGCCGCCCGATCCGATGCGGCGGAGAATGCGATAACGGTTCCCGGTGGCTTGCCTGAGCGCGGTGATCAGCGCGTCAGGCGCTTCGGTCACGGTGCGGATTTTCGGAAGCGGCAATGCGCACTTCGTGCAGTCGCGCGCGGCGTTGCGATTCCAGGTTCCGCAGTCGGGACAGAACAGACGATTGGCTCCGCGGGAGGGATTGGCAAGTTAGCGAGAGCGTCGGGGTACGGCGAGCTATGAAACAAAGGCGATGCGTTAACGGGCGTTGGTACCGGATTAATGAACTAACGGCGACGGGACGGGTCGGGCGCTATTCCGTCGGCGCGCCCTTCTGTCCCGTCGCCGTTAGTTCAC
>DASYSH010000536.1:0-1765 GCA_036003525.1 Gemmatimonadaceae bacterium
TCAGCGCGGGCCGCCGCCCGATCCGATCGGAGACTCGGCCCCAGAACGGCGCGCTCACGAGCTGCGCGACCGAGAACATCGTGAAGAGCAGCGCGACGGCGAAGCCCTCGCCCCCGAGGCCGACCGAGTCCAGCAGCGACCAGAGCGGTCCGTGGCCGATCACTTTTTTGGCGAGGAACGGCAGGAGCGGGAAGACGATCGCCCCGCCCAGCATGTCCACGAACGCCGTCACCAGCAATACAACCAGTTTACCCATTCTCTATTTACTCGCTTGGCCTGCCTAGTGCTGCGGGCGGCGCACTCCGTCCCACCACGCCGGCCACGGCCACGATTGTGAGCACATACGGTATCATCGCGACGAACTGCGACGGAATGATCTGAGCGCCCTGCAACTGGATTTGCAACGTTTCCGCCGCCGCGAACAGCATGCAAGCGACTCCTGCGCGCACCGGGTCCCAGCGTCCGAAGATAACGGCTGCGAGCGCAATAAACCCGCGGCCGGCCGTCATCGAGTCGGTGAACTGGTGCTGGTCGAGCGCGAGATATACACCGCCCAGCGCCGCGAGAGCCCCCGACGCCAGCACCGCGACGTAGCGCACGCGGTTCACCGGCACGCCGACACTCGCCGCCGCCTGCGGGTGCTCTCCAACCGCGCGGACGCGCAGCCCGAAGCGCGTCTTGCCGATCACCAACGCGACCACCGGCATTGCCGCGAGCCCAAGCCACACCAGCGGATTGGCGAGGAACGCAGCCGCGCTCCCCCCGACGTTTTCGCCGCCGAATCCGGTAACCCGCGGGGAGTTCGAACTCGATCCGAACGCGAGCTGCAGAAAAAATCTGGTGCTGCCGACGACGAACAAGTTGATCGCGACACCGACCACGACCTGATCAGCTTTGAAGCGGATGCTTGCGATGGCGTGCACGGCTCCGAGCAGAAGTCCCGCGGCGATGCCGCTCAGCAGGCCAAGCCACGGACTTCCGGTATAGTGCGCGCCGAGCACCGCGCCGAACGCGCCGCCGAGCATGAACCCTTCGAGCGTGAGGCTGATGATGCCCGCGCGCTCGGCGATCGCGCCGCCCGCGGCCGCGAACAAATACGGAATCGCGATCCGCACGGTCTGCGCGAGGAAGAGCAGGACGATCATGGTGACACCTTGCGACGCGCGAGCGAATTGCGCACGAGCCGCCGCACCTCGGGCACCGCCGTCGCGACCGCGATGATCACGATGCCCTGCAGCACCTCGACGATCTGCTTGGGGACCATCGCGTTGATGGCAAGCCCTCCCTGCGACAGCGTCGCGAAGAACAGCGCCGCGAGCAGCACGCCGAACGGATTATTTCGTCCGATCAGCGCCACCGCGATGCCGAGGAATCCGGCGCCGCCGGTGAAACCGTCCTCGTAATAGTGCTTGTATCCGAGCACGAAATTAATTCCGCCAAGGCCCGCGAGCGCGCCGCTCATCGTAAGCGCGCCGAACCAGACGCGGCCCGCGCGAATGCCCGCGTACTCGGCGGCATCCGGCTGAAGTCCGACGGCGCGCAGCTCGTACCCGCCGCGCGTGCGAAACAGAAACCAGCGCACGGCCGCCGCGGCGAGCACGACGACGAGAATCGCCCAGTTGGCCGCGGAGCCGTGAAATGCGGAGAACGCGGACGACAGTCGCGGAAGTTCGCCCGCATGAATTTCCGGGGTGTGCAGCGTTTCGGGCACGTGCAATTTTGCCGCGACAAAATAATTGAGCAGCGCGAGCACGATGAAGTTCAG
>DASYSH010000537.1:0-6722 GCA_036003525.1 Gemmatimonadaceae bacterium
CGGACTCCTCGCGCGGTATCGCGTGACAGCGCACGAAACTTCGACCTCGTGGAACGAGGCTGCGATCGATCCAGAAATGCTCGGCCGCGCGTTCGAGTCGCTGATTGCCGCCGGCGACCGGCGGTCATCCGGTGCGTTCTATACGCCGAATGCGATCATCGAGCGTGTCGCCGGCGAGGGCCTCGACGCAGCGCTCGAGTCGCTGGGCGCGCCGGTCGAGCTCACGCGAGCCGCGCGAAACGGACTCTCTCCGGCAAACCGGGCGACGCTGCGCGCGTCGCTGTCCAGACTTCGCGTGCTCGATCCGGCTTGCGGCTCAGGCGCGTTTCTCGTGCATCTCCTCGAACGCATCGCAGATCTCGCCCGCGACGCCGGCGATGACCGGTCCGTCGGCGAGCGGCGGCGCGACATACTGACGCGCTCGATCTTCGGCGTCGACGTGAATCCCACAGCCGTTTGGCTCTGCGAGCTCCGGCTCTGGCTTTCCGTCGTGATCGACGCCGACGAATCCGATCCGCTTGCCGTTCGCCCGCTGCCGAACCTCGACCGGCACATTCGCGTCGGCGATGCGCTCGCGGGCCCGGCGTTCGACGAATCGCTTCGTATCGCCGCGCCCGCGTCGTTGGTACATCTGCGCGGCCGGTACGCGCGTTCCACAGGAATGCGAAAGCGGCTTCTCGCCCGCGCGCTCGACCGCGAAGAACGGCGCGCCGCCATCGCGGTCGCCGAACGCGAGCGCGATGCGATCGCCGCGCGCCGCCGGGATCTCATCTGCGCCGTCCGCGCCCGTGATCTGTTCGCGGAGCGGACGATCGCAGCGCCTGAACAGCGCGCAATGCTCGCGCAGTTTCGTCTGGGATCGCGGCAGCTTCGCCGTCGCATCGCGGCCCTGCGATCGGGAGCGCCGCTTCCGTTTTCGTTTCCCGTTCATTTCGCCGACGCCGCCGCGAACGAGGGCTTTGATCTCATTGCCGGCAATCCACCGTGGGTTCGTTTGCACAACATTCCGCCGGCGGCGCGCGACATGCTGCGCGCGCGATATCGCTCGTTTCGCGAAGCCGCGTGGATGCCCGGCGCGGAGGAAACCGGCGCGGGTCGCGGATTCTCCGCGCAGGTCGATCTCGCCGCGCTGTTTGTCGAACGCTCGCTTTCACTGACGCGCCCGTCCGGAGCCGTCGCACTCCTGCTTCCCGCGAAACTCTGGCGGTCGCTCGCGGGCGGCGGCGTGCGCCGCGTTCTCGACGACCGCGCCGATCTGCTCGCAATAGAAGACTGGGCCGAGTCGCGCGCCGCGTTCGACGCCGCCGTGTACCCGTCGTTCCTGCTCGCGCGAAAACGCGTTGCGAATTATGAGGAGAACGAATACCCGGTCGTTCGGATCGCCGTGCATCACCGCGACGAGGCGCTCGCGTGGAAAATGGCGCGCGCCCGCATCGCACTCGATGAATCGCCCGGCGCGCCGTGGCTCCTGCTTCCGCCCGACGCGCGCGCCGCATTCGACCGTCTCGCGTCCGCGGGAACTCCTCTCGCGCGCACGCCGCTCGGCCGGCCGATCCTCGGCGTGAAGAGCGGATGCAACGACGCGTTCATCGTTTCGCCGGCCGCAGGATGGCGCGATGCGCGGAATGATTTCTGGCCCGTGAAGAGCGGAGATCGCGAAGGGCGCGTCGAGCGGCGCATGCTTCGCCCGCTGTTGCGTGGGGAGTCGGTGCGCGCTTGGCAGGCGACGCCCGATGATTCCGCCGTGCTCTGGACGCACGACACCGCCGACGCGCCGATGAAGCAGCTGCCGGCCGGCGCGCAAAACTGGCTGGCGCCCTGGCGCCGGCAGCTCGAATCGCGGGCCGATGCGCAGCGCGCGCCGCGCTGGTGGTCGCTCTTTCGCACTGACGCCGCGCGGAGCCACCTGCCGCGCGTGGTGTGGAGCGACATCGGTAAGACTCCACGCGCACTCGTGCTGCTTCCGGGTGACGCGACCGTTCCGATCAACAGCTGCTATGTGGCGCGCACGCCGTCGCTCGACGATGCGCACGCCCTTGCGGCTCTCCTGAATTCGCCCGTCACCGCCGCATGGCTTGCCGTGATCGCGGAGCCCGCGCGCGGAGGGTACCACCGCTACCTCGGCTGGACGCTCGCGCGGCTCCCGATTCCAAACGAATGGCGGCGCGCGGTGGCAATACTCGCCCCGCTCGCGCGCGAAGCAATCGACGGCGACATCCCCGACGCCGCCACACTCACCGACGCCGCAATTCGCGCATATCGGGTGCGCGCCTGCGATATGGAGCCGTTGCTCACATGGTCTCTGCGCTAGCGCGCGTTCTCGACGCAATCGCCTGCGCCGCGCTCGGAGACGACGGCGGCGGCAAGATCACGATCGGCGCGATCACGCTTCGCCCGCATCAGCGCGACGCGCTTGTTCGGGTGCGCGTGAGCATCGAACACGTCGGCGGTGCGCTGCTCGCCGACGAACCAGGCCTCGGAAAGACCTTCGTGGCGCGCGCGCTCGCGCACGAATATGGCGGCGCGCTTGTCGTCGCGCCGGCCGCGCTGCGCGCGATGTGGCGCGACGCCGCGGCCAAAGCACGCGTCGGAATTTCATTTGTTTCATTCGAATCGCTGAGCCGCGCCGATATTCACGCGGACGCGAACGTGCGTCTTGTGATCGTCGACGAAGCACATCACGCGTGCAATCCGTCTGCCGCGCGATATGCCCGGCTCGCGCGCTTGACTGCGTATCGTCATGTGCTGCTGCTTTCCGCGACACCCGTTCGCAACAGGAGCGCGGAGCTCGCGGCCCTGCTCGCGCTCTTCATCGGCCCGCGGGCGCGGTTGATGGGCGACGTCGAGCGCGCGCAATGCACCGTGCGCCGGCATGGCGACGCCGCGTTATTGCCGGCGATCGACGGACCGCACTGGCACCGCATGCGCACGTTGTCGCGGCTCGACTCAATGATCGCGCAGCTGCCGCCCGCGCTCCCGGCCCTCGACGGACGCGCCGCCACGGCGCTGATCGCGATGACGCTGGCGCGCAGCTGGGCATCGAGCCTCGCGGCGTTCGACTCGGCGCTGCGCCGCCGTGTACTGCGGGGCGCGGCACTCACTGCGATACTCGACGAGGGTCGCGTTCCGACACGCGACGAGCTGCGCGCATGGGTGCTTGCCGATGACTCCATGCAACTCGCGTTTCCCGTGCTCGTCGCGCACCAGGATCCCGATGCTGAACGGTTTCGCAGCGTGCTCGATGCGCATCTGGCCGCGATACGGGCCATACGAGAACGGATTCAGCCCGCAATACAGGGCGACTCCGACGCGCGAGCGCAGCTCTTGCTCGACTTGCGCGCCGCGCATCCCGTCGCGCGCATCGTCGCGTTTACATCGTATGCCGAAACGGCCGAGTCGGTCTATCGATCGTTGCGCCGCTATCCTGGCGTAGCCCTCCTCACGTCGCGCGGCGCGCGCACTGCCGGCGGCGCCCGTCCGCGCGGCGATATCATTTCTGCGCTGAGCGCGTCGTCCCGCCGCCCCGCGCACGACGAGATCTCACTCGTGATCACGACGGACTTACTCAGCGAGGGCGTGAATCTGCAGGGCGCCTCGGTGGTCGTGCATCTCGATGTTCCATGGACTCCGGCCGGTCTCGATCAGCGCGTTGGCCGCGTCGCGCGCATGGGATCCCCGCACACGCGCGTTCATGTGCATAGAATCGCGACGCCGGCGTCCGCCGAGCGTCTGCTCCGGCTCGACCGGCGCTTTCACCGCAAACGGCTGGCGCACATCGATGCGACGTCGGCACCGGATGCGGCGGAGAAGTTGCGCGCGCTGGTGCGGCCGTGGCAGATCGGGACAGTGACTGCTGTTCCAAAGTTGGCACGTGCGGAAGTACGTCCTGACGTACAAAACCCGGAGCATCCGCCGTGTTTAACCGCATGCGTCCGCGCGTCGCGCGACGGCTTGATCGCGGTCATCGGGAGCGGCGCGGAAGCGCGGCTCCTGTGCGCGTCATTTCGCGCAGGGCGGTGGAATCTCAGCGATGCGCCGTACCGGCTGATCGCCATGGCGCAGAGCATTCTTGGCGACGCGGCGGAAACGACGTCGGAATTCCAGTGCGGCGCGCATGGCGCCGTACGCAGATGGCTCGCCCACCGCAGCGCGCGCGGCATGACGGGCGCGCTATCCGCTCCGTCGCGCGCCCGCAGGATGCTCCTTGCGCATATCGATGCCCATTCGCAGCGGGCCGCGGCGCATTCGCGCGCCGCACTGTCTCATAGGATCGAAAAAGTTCGCGAGCTGATCGATCAGGCGATCAGTGTGGGCGCAGAGCAAACGCTCGCGTCACTCGCCTGCCGGACCGATACGCGGCTCGACGCGCTTCTATCTGCGTGCGAAGCGCAGCTGCCGGCTGCATGTACGCAGTCGGCGCGCGCGAACGGCCCGTGGACTCTGCGCGCGCTCCTGCTGCTACGCGTCGCGTGATTTATCCGCGAGCAGTTTCGCCGTGAACCGCTGACCCTCGGAAATCCGCTCGAGCTCGATCGCCATCGCGTCGACGGAGTCCTGCAGCTGGCGGATCTGCGGGGTGAGATCCGGACCGCCGAGAGCCGGCGCGGTCTTGCTCCGGTCGATCCGCCGCGCGAACGCGCGCGACAGCGGAAACCCAATGACCACGATCGCAAACGTTACGCACAGCGTCGTCAGCAGGTCACCGACCATCGGCGGAATGTCGTCCGGGTTGCGCGTTGGGACGGTCGTCGTGGCGACGGTCGGCGCGGCATCCTGCGCCTGTTTCGCGGCATTCTGTGCGGACACTCTGGCCTCCCTGGCGGCGGCGGTTGCGCGTCTGGTGATGTCCCGAACGGACCGCCGAACGTCGGCTGCCGAAGTCGCCGGCGGCGCCGGATTGACGTCCATCGACGGAATCGGCGGCGCCTTCGCTCCGCCCGCCTGGGCGACAACGTTCGGTACGTTCAGCATGGGCACTCCCGTAACTGGATTCGCTCCGGATACGTACGGAAGTTACCTCCTGAAAGTGTCGCCCGGCACTTCAAACCTTTCCCCTGCTCCCGCCATCTGAACCAATGAGACGAAAAGGATCAGTTTTCGGTGGCAGCAGCCCTGCAATTTCAACGCGTGATTGAACCGGTAAACCGACACCCGACGGACGATGTCGCCCGCGCCGCGCGCGGCGATCGGGTTGCGTTCGAGCGGCTCTACCGGGAGCACGTCAATAAGATCTTTTCGCTGTGCACGCGAATGGTCGGCGATCGCACGCGCGCCGAAGAGCTCACGCAGGATGCGTTCGTCAGGGCATGGGAAAAGCTGGATCAGTTTCGCGGCGACAGTGCGTTTGGCACCTGGCTCCATCGTCTCGCGGTAAACGTCGTCCTCAACGACCGGCAAACGGAAAACCGGCGGCGCGGACGGCACGATGACTCGGTCGAAGACGTCGACGCGATGGCCCACGGCGATGTTCGCCCCGCCACGGTCCCGGGACTTTCAATCGATCTCGAACGCGCGATCGCAGGACTGCCGCCAGGCGCAAGAAAAGTTTTTGTGCTGCACGATGTCGAGGGCTACACACACGACGAGATCGGTGAAATGCTCGGCGTAACCGCAGGTGGATGCAAAGCGCAGCTGCATCGCGCGCGCATGCTGCTCAGAGAGGCTCTGAACTCATGAAACACGACACGCCCGAAGAAAACTCACCCGAACTCGAGGCGGAACTGCGCGCGATCGCTCGCGCCGCCGCCGGGCTGCCGGAACTCGCGCCGTCGCGCGACCTATGGAGCGGCATTGCCGCGCGCATCGAGGCGCCGGTCGTCGCGCTGCCGACGAGCGCCGCACCCGCCGCTCCGCAGCGTGCTGCGCTGCCTTGGCGGCGGCTCGCGATCGCCGCATCGCTGCTCGTCGTGACGACCGCCGGTATCACCTATACGATCGTGCGTCGCAACAACGCAGCCGAACTCGCGGCGAACAACGATTCGCTCTCGGTCGCCGTTCCGGTGAGCAGCGCGCCGGTCGAGCCGGTCAGCACGCTCACGGCCGAACAGACTTTCGATCGCGAGATCAGCGCGCTGCGCAAGATCGTCGACGAACGGCGCAAGGAACTCGATCCGGCCACGGCAGCCGTGCTCGACAAGAATTTGAAAGTCATCGACGCGGCGATCGCCGAAAGCAAAGCCGCGCTGGCAAAAGATCCCGCGAGTGCATTCCTGATGGACATGCTCACGCACGCATACGACAGCAAACTGCAGTTGATGCGCGGAGTGGCGAACATTCCGTCGCGCGGCTGAGCCCCATTTCACAGAGCACATTGCGAACATGACCCGCACCACTCGTATTGCAACGTTCCTCGCTTTCGCGGCGGCGACGGCCGCGGTTCCGGCCACCGCGTGCGCGCAGCGCGATCGCGAAGTCACGCGCGTCGACTCGACCTTCGCTTTCGAAAAGGGAAGCTGGGTCGACGTCGGCGCCGCCTCCGGCGAGATCGTCATCACCGGCTGGACTCGTCCTGAAGCGAAGGTCTATGCGTCCATAGATCGCGGCTGGATCGACGCGCAGCTCTCGCCGCGGCGCATCACGATCCAGACGCGCAGCGACCGCGGCCGCTCGGGACCCGTGCGCATCGAGATCATGGTCCCGATCGGCACGAAGGTGCAGGTGACGAGCGCGTCCGGCAGCATCCGCGTCACCGGCACCGACGGCGAAGTCGACGCGAACTCGGC
>DASYSH010000538.1:0-2335 GCA_036003525.1 Gemmatimonadaceae bacterium
CCGAGCGCATCACACCATGCCTGATTGGTGTAGAGCAATTTCCCGTCGGGGCCTGTCGTGTAGATGATGTCCGACGTGTTCTCAAAAAACTCCTTCAATTCGGTCTCACTGTCGAGTGCCGCGGACTCGGCGATATTCACCGCACGAACATCCCGCACCATGCGGCCGGCGAAGGCCGCGGCGACGATAACGCCAAGCAGCACAGCGACGACGATCTGCTCGATCACGCCGCCGGACGCGGTGTCGGCGGCCTCCGTTCGCTCCACAAGAAGCCGCCCCTCCTCAGTGCGCATATCCGATGTGAGACGCAGCTCGCTCGTCATCTGGGTTCGAACGGCGGCATCCTCGGCGATCGTGCGCGCGGAATCGAGGACCGCTCTCGCCGCCTGCGCCGCGAACGCGCGGTGCAAGCGAGCGGCCCATGGAATGAGAATGTCACGCAGTGTGTCGATCTTCGCGATCTGACCGGGGTTGTCTCCGATGAACGACCGCAAATCGACAAGCGTCTTGATCGCGCCGGACGCTTGCGTGTCTGCCTGGATGGCAAGCGCCGCCGCCGGCTTGATGGCGTATGAGACCACGGCGCGATCCGCCTCTCCCACCTGTCCGCGGAGCATACCGATACGCTCAATCGCCCTGAACGTGTGCGTCACCAGCTGCGATTGATCGCGGCGCGCGTTCGCCGAGCGAATGGCGAGCGCGGCCGATACCACCAGCGCGACGATGGCCAGCGCGAGGCCCGTGTAAATCCGACGGATCGTCCGGCTCGCCAGGCTGCGTCCGGCGTTCTTCGCGGCTTCGTTCGGACTCATACGACCGCCCTCGCAAGAAAATAGGCACCCACGCCACCGAAGAACGCCCCGTTGTGGAGCCAGCCGGCCTTTCCCTGGAATTCGGGAATCAGGTTCGATGCGCCAACATAGAGTGTGATGCCGCCCGAAAGCGCCAATCCGTAATGCGCCAGGGGGCCGAACGTATCGGTGAGGAGCACGCCGGCGATCGTTGCAACGCCGAGGAGCGCAGCAGCACCGAGCGCTGCCGCGCGTGATCCGCCCGCCGCAAGCACGAGGGACGAAATTGCGAGTCCCTCGGGAAGTTTGTGCAGAAAGATCGCGCCGAACACAAGTACGCCTAGCTGCGGGCTCACCAGAAATCCACTCGCAATCGCGACGCCGTCGCCAAACGTGTGCAGCAGCAGTCCTGCGATCGCCGACGCGCTTACACGGGGCGAAACCGTGTGGGTCTCCTCGCCGAAATGGAAATGTCCGGTGAGCGCATGCTGCGTGAGATGCACGAGAAGAAATCCGCCGAGCACGAACAGCGCGCCGCCCGCCTGATCGCGAATGATCGCATCAGGAATGAGATCCGTGATCGCGACGCTCAGCATGAAGCCGGCCGCGAGCGCGATGAGCAGCTCGAGCGTGCGCGTGCTCCACGCCCGCCGCGATGTCACTGCGGCGGCGCCCGCGACATTTGCCGCCGCGGCGATGATGGCGTAGAACATCGCGTTCATTTGCGGTTACGAGCCCAGCTTCAACGTAAGCCTTTCCGCGGCCGCCGTGACGGCGTCGACGAGTTCGGGCGCGCCCGAAAACTCGGCGGCGCGAATGCGCCATTCGCGCGCAGGCAGCGTCGCGCGCTCTTCGAGTCCGCGTCCGAGCAGCAGGTAAAGCCAGCGGTCGCTCTTGGCATAGATCCAGAGTTCGAGCATCGGCGACAGGCAGAGCTGCTCTTCAGCCGTGTATACGGAGAGTTCAACGCCACCGCTGGCGGCGAGCGCAACCTTCATACGCGCGATGGTATCGGTGACTTCGGAGAGATGCAGCCCCTCGCCGACATAGTTGCGTCCGGTCCGCACGCAATCCAGCGCGAGGTCCACGACCTCGGGCATCATCTCGCTGAGTTCGTGAAACAGCTCCACCGCGCGCTCGGGACTCGCGCGCACCTCGGCGACATACACGTCGCCTTCCCGGCGCATCGCGAACACATCCGCGACCGGCCGAAAACGCGCGCTGAGATTCTCTTTGACCGGCCTGGTCTTGAAGAACTTCAAAGTGACTTTGCGAGCTCGAGGAGCGCCGTGTTCGTGTTCAGCGAAGGATCATCGATCACGCGATCGAGAAGCGCATGCAGTGCTTTTCCCATCTGCGGACCGTTCTTGATTCCGGCTTTCTGCAGATCTTCGCCGTCGACCGCAAGATCGGCGATTTCGATCGGGTCTCGGAAGGCGATGACCACGGCAAGCTTCGCGAGCGCGTCGACGCGTTGAGCGAGTTCTGCGTTGCCCGGATGACGCGCGCGCGCGAGCGCGGATGTGAGCGTGAAAAACGTTTCC
>DASYSH010000539.1:0-5346 GCA_036003525.1 Gemmatimonadaceae bacterium
GCGAACCCTTCCTGGCGTCCCCAACGGCGAACCCTGCCTCAGAAAATGCTCAGCTTGATGTACTTCCTCGGATTCTTCTTGAAGTCCGCGATCAAATCATCGATCCGCGCGGCCAGCGCCTTGACCTGATTGTACATCTCCGGATCGTTCATGAACTTCGCCAGCGATCCGTCGCCTTTCGTCGCGCGATCGATCGTCGCATTGAGCTTCGCCGTCGTCGCGCTCAAATCCGCTGTCAGCGCATTCACGTTCGCCGCCGCGCCGCGGAACGAGCGCAGCGTCGAGTCGATCCCGATCGAATCCACCGCCGACGCGGCCTTCCGAAGCGCGACCTGCGTCTTCGTCAGCTCAACGCGCTGTTCCTCGGCGAGCTTCGACAGGTCCGCAATGAACGCGTCAGCGGTTCTCACCGTGTGCTGCAGGCTCGCGAATCCGTTCGTCTCGACGAACTCCTTCTTCAGCGCCGTCGTCAGCACCGAGATGTTCGCGGCGATCGTGTCGACGCGCGCGAGCACATCGCCGATCGATGGCGTCGCGCGGCCGGAGAGCAGCGTGTCGCCGGGCGCGTAGCTCAGCGGGTTCGGCTTGTCGGGGTGCAGCGCCACGAGCTGATCGCCGAAAAATCCGTTCGGCTCGATCGTCGCAGTCGTGCCCTGCGGAATCTTGTATTCCTTGCGCACGCGCAGCTGAACGATCAGCAGTCCGTCCTGGCGAATCTCGACGCCGTTCACGAACCCGACGTTCACGCCCGAGAGGAGCACCGGCTGGCCCTGCTTCAGTCCCGCGCCCCAGGTGAACTTCGCGAATAATTTATAGCCCGGCTGCAATCCGCCGCGCGCGAGATACAGCGATCCCACGATCGCCAACACCAGCGCAGCGGTCGCCGTGATGCCCACGAGCACTTCGTTGCTTCGCTTCATCCTTGCAAATAGGGTGCGAGAAGTAGCGCCGTCAGCGCGTCGAGCACGAGAATCCAGATCGACGAAATCACGACCGCCTTCGCCGTGGATTTGCCCACACCTTCGGCCCCGGCCTCGGTCATGTATCCCTCGAACGTGCAGAGATACGCGATCGCCGCCCCGAATAATGTCGCCTTGATCAGGCTGTACGTCACCTGGAAGTTATCGAATCCGAGGCGGACGCCTTCCATGAACTGCGACATTTGGACATCGGTCACCAGCACCGCGGCCAGCATTCCGGCGAATATGCCCGCTGCATCCGCAAAGACGACCAGAATTGGGAGCATCACGATCGCCGCAATGATGCGCGGCACAACGAGATACGCGACCGGATCGTAGGCGAGCGTCTCGAGCGCGTCGATTTGTTCGGTCACGCGCATCGTGCCGATTTCAGCGGTCATCTTCGCGCCAACGCGCCCGGCCAGGACGAGTCCGGTGAGCAGCGGGCCGGTCTCGAGAATCACGATCTGTCGCACCGAAAGGCCGACGATCGAAAGCTGGATCCCCTGAAATAACTGATAGCGCACTTGCATCGAGATCACGCCGCCGATGAACGCGGCAACCATGATCGCGAGCGGCACGGAATCCACGCCGATCGCTTTCATCTGCGGAAATACGAGCGGCAGATATGTTTTGGGCTCGCGCAGCGCCCGGCGGATCTCGCGCAGAAAGAGAACGCGCTGGCCCATGCCCCTGAACGTGCCGATCGTCGCGCGTGACATCCGCCGGAAAAAGCGAATGCTCCCGCGCGCAACTATTGGAAACGTCTCGGTCGCCTGGTACGAGCTCTCGTCGCTCAAATCACTTCCCGGTGTCTGTGCGGAGGATCGCAGTTGAGTCGCGCGGTCTCTCCGGCCCGGGCTTACGTGCGCACCCGGGCAAGCAGGGCCCCGCCGACGATCAGGAACAATATTCCCGGCAGCCATGCCGCGAGTTCAGGGTTTACGAGCCCCTTTCCCCCGACGGCCTGGGTCAGCTGCACGAGCATCAGGAATATAACCGTCGTCCCGAGGCTCACACCCACTCCGTACGCGGCGCCCCCTCGCTGGTTGCTCGTAGCGAGCGGCGCCCCGAAGAGCATGATGATCATGCAGGTTGCCGGAATCGCGATCTTGAGCATCCGTTCGACGCGCAACTGGTTCACATCCGTGCCCGAGCGCTCCATCGACTCGATGAAATTTCCGAGGTCCACATACCCCATTTCGTCGGGCGCCTTCTGGTTCGCCAAAAGATTCTTCGGCGGCTCGGTGAGGTGCCGGTCGCGGAGCGAATCGAAGGTCACCGTGAGGTTCGTCGAGTCGCCTGTCATCACGTGCATCACCCCGGCCTTCAGCGTCCACCCCGTCCGCCGCGCCCATTTCGCCGTGCGCGCATAGATCAAGTACGACGGATAATCGGGCCATACGCCTTTTCGGTCGATCTCCACCCGGTCGAGCGTTCCCGTGTTCGCGTCCGCCGACGCGATCTTGTAGATGCGGTTCTCGGCGGTCGCAAATGTAAAGTTCGACCGCGTCACGGACTGACCGGACCGTTTTTCCTGCAGCAGTTCGTCGCGCCGTGCGTTCGCGCCCGGCATCGCCGCGCCGACGAGCAGGCCGAGCACCGTCGCGATCGCCGCGCCCCATGTGATCGGCGCGATGAACCGGTAAAAACTGATTCCGCTCGCTTTCGCCGCGCTGATTTCCGAGTGCCGCGTAAATCCGCCAATCGAAAACACGGTCGCGAACAGCACGGCGGCGGGAAGCACCTGGAACATCGTCTCAGGCACGCCGAACACATACGCTTTCGCGATGTCCATCACGGGAACGTGCCTGATCAGATACTTCTGCAGGCTCTCCGTGATGTCGATGACAATCACGAGAAATGGAAATCCCAGCGCGGTCGCCGTAAGAATCTTCAGGAATTCGCTGAGCACATAGCCGTCGAGCGGCCGCAGCAGCCGGAACTTCATGGAACCGGCGCCGTCTTGCGCCGGGTCAGCCGCTCGCGGATGCGCGCGAAGAACTCCGACGTTTCGCTCCCGCGCGACGTGCTGCCCTCGCGGCCCAGTCTCGCGGTCAGGACAATCCCCACCACGAGCATGATGATGTTCGTAAACCACATGGCCACGAACGGCGGCACGATATTCGCGCGCGCGAGCGCCTCGCCTGCGACGAGCCCGACATAATACAGCCCGAACACGCCGAGGCTCACACCGATGGTCAGCCCCACGCCGCCGCGCGGAAAGCGCAGCGCGACGGGCGCGCCGAGCAGCACGAAGATCACGCACGCGGCGGCGATCGAGAATTTCTTTTCGATCTCGACCTGATCGCCGTCGATCGTGCTCTGCGCCATGTCGATTTGCAACTTGAGCTGGCCGGCTCTCGCCGTGCGGAGCGCCGCCGGGTCCGGCTGCGGCTGCGCGAGTTCCGGCAGAAGGCGCCCTTGTGAAGAAGGCGACTGCGCCGGAGTCGAAGGCTGCGGCTGCTGCACCGCCGGCGTTGCCGCCTGTTGCGGCGGCTGCTGCGGTGGAAGACCTTCTGCGTGCGCCGCTTTCACGAGCGACACGTTGGTGGGTCCGCAGTACACGCGCCCGATCCCCGTCGAGACACTGCTGCGGCGCACTGTCTTCGCGACGTTGCTGTCGAGCGCCTTGATGATGAGATAGGTGCTGTCGCGGGCGCGGACCATCCGCGCGACGCGGCGCTGGAGTTCGCACACCGTCATCTCGCGGTCGCTCTTTTCACCGCCTCCGACCGTGTCTCGCTCGAGCGAGTTGCCGATGTTGCGCACCTTCACGTAATCGGTCTGGAAAAACACCCGGCGCAGTCCGGTCGGATCATCCGGTTTGAGCACCGTCCACGAGCCGTGATACAGCGTAAGCAGCAAATCGCGGCGATTCTCCGAGAGCTCGAGCAGTCCGCTGTCCGCGCGGATCGTCAGTCGTGTCTGCGGGTCGCTCAGGTCGTAGATCGCGACATCGCGCATCTGATTGGTGCCGAACAGCCGCGCCGTGCGCAGGAACAGACGTCCCGGCGAGACTTCGTTGATGATCTGTTCCTTGAGCGCGAACGTGGGCTTCTTGCGCGCGATGTCGTTCGTGAGCGTCGCAAGGCGGTGATTCGCCGCCGGCAGCACCCGATCATTGAACCAGACCATTGAAACGGTCAGGATGGCCGCCGAGATGATCACCGGTATCATGAGCTTCTGCAACGCGATGCCGCTCGCCTTGAACGCCGTGATTTCATTTTCAGACGCCATCCTGCTGAACGCGTGCAGCGTCGAAACGAGCACCGCCATCGGAAGCGTCATCGCCACCGTGAACGGCACCGATAAGAGCAGAAATTCGGCGATCACGCCCGCCGGCAGGTTCTTGCCGACGAGCTGACCGAACTGCTTGGCGATGTAGTTGAGCAGCAGCAACGACGTCAGCGCCGACAGCGAGAAGAGCAGCGGCGACAGATGTTCTTTCAGGATGTACTTCGTGAGGATCTTCAACTGTTTTGCTTAGACTCGGCGCCGCGTGCGCATCCGGATTGTCCCAATTGAAGGAAATCCGCTCGCCACATAGGGTTGTAGGCTCTTGGGTCGTCCGTATATTCCACCGCGCGACCGCTCAAAGGCAAGGTCGATCATACACCCGGTTTCGGGTTTGGGTGCAAAAGACACGCCCTCTGCGACTTCCTTTTTTTCTCCGGCTCCCGTTCGCGCTCCGCGTCGTGATCGCCGCCTATCCCGCGGTCGTCGCGGCGCAGGCAGGCGCCGACACGTCGCGAGCGCGGGCTGACTCCGCAAGGACTCGCGCCGACACCACGAAGTCACCCTCGGATACGGGCCGGATCACCGACCTCTTCGGCCAGAAAAGCGACCTCGGTTTCCAGTTCAACGGCCGGTTCGAGTCCAAAGTCGAGCAGGACAAGAACGAGCGCTGCAATACGAGTCAGTTTTTTTCGGTGGCTGCGCAGTGCAACGCGACCTTCCAGCCGCTCTTCGATTTTCAGTTCGGCGTGAAGACCGGCGGGACCTTCGCCGACCGCGTGCACGTCAACGTGGACTATAACTCAACGCGCGAGTTCGACGCCTCGAACAACATCCAGCTCTGGTATCAGGGCAAGAAAGGCGACTGGCTGCAGCGCGTCGACGTCGGAAACGTCACGTTCGAAGTTCCGGCGTCGCGCTACATCACGACCGGCATTCCCCAGGGGAACTATGGGATCCAGGCGATCGCGCAGTTCGGCGCGGTGAAGTTCCGCGCAATCGCGGCGCAGCAGAAAGGAAATGTCGTTTCGAACAAAGTGTTCACGGTCGGAGGCGGTTCGCAGACGCAGAGTCAGGTCGTGCGCGACATCGACGACTATCAGATCGAGGCGCGACGTTTCTTTTTTCTCGTCGATCCGCGTCAGCTCCG
>DASYSH010000540.1:0-5908 GCA_036003525.1 Gemmatimonadaceae bacterium
CCGTTCCTTGCGATTCTTGCGGTCGTGATTCGTGTCGAGACTCCGGGCGCCGCGCTGTTCCGCCACGAACGCATCGGGCGCTACGGGCGAAAATTCAATTGCCTCAAGTTCCGAACCATGAGTTCGGACGCAGAGGCCACGCTGCGCGCCGATCGCACCATGTATGAGGAATACCGGCGCAATCATTTCAAGATTCCCGACAATCAGGATCCGCGCGTCACACGCGTGGGGCGCTTCATCCGGAGGACGAGCCTCGACGAACTCCCGCAGCTGTGGAATGTGCTCGTCGGCGACATGTCGCTCGTCGGACCGCGCCCGGTTGTCGAGGAGGAGTTGGAGCATTATGGCCGGTCGCGGGAGATACTCCTCTCCGTTCGGCCGGGAATCACCGGCGCATGGGCCGTGAGCGGCCGCCACGGCGTGGGCTACCCGGAGCGGTGTGATATGGAGTTGGCGTATGTGCGCCATTGGACGCTATTGACCGACTTCGTAGCGCTCGCTCGGACCGTAGGCGCAGTGGTCCGGCCGGGCGGCTGAACCAGTCATGCGCAACAGACACTTTCTTTTCCTCGATGTACTTCTGCTGGCAGGCCTTCCGGCGCTTGCGGCGGGGTTGGGAGTTGAGTCGTTCGCTTGGGCCCCGAATCTCGTTCGAGCGGTTGGCGTGTATTCGGTGCTCGCACTTGTTGCCCGCATCACTGTTGCGTCGGGGGCTGGTCTCTATCGCTGCCTCTGGAAGCACGCGAGTCTTTCGGAACTTGAGCGCATTCTCTATGCCGGTGCTGTCTCGGGTGTCATAACGTTCTTGATTGGAGCGGTTGGGCTAACCGCGACCGGCCTCGCTGACATCCGTCTGCCGTACCACGTGCTCGTGCTGGACGCACTTCTCGCCACCGGTGTTCTCGCAGGCCCGCGACTGTTCGCGCGGCTGGCCGGTCGCCGCGCGCGCCGCTCGGCGAACGATCGGCGCGCAATTGTGGTAGGTGCGGGTGCCGCGGGCCAACTGATTCTGCGCGAAACTCGCCTGAGCGAGCGGCTAAAGGTGCATATCGTTGGTTTCGTGGACGACGATGCATACAAGCAACAGCAACTGCTCGGCGGCGTCCCCGTTATGGGGCGCCTCGTCGACCTCCCCTCGCTTATCAGCCGGCTGGGCGTCGACGAGGTCATCATCGCGATGCCGAAGGCCCGCGGGAATGTCGTGCGACAGGTCGTTCAGGCGGCGAGCGATGCCGGTATCCAGGCACGAACAATCCCGGGATTTGACGACCTGATTTCCGGCCGCATCAATGTGAGCTCGCTGCGCCGGGTCGAGATCCAGGATTTGCTCCGCCGCGACGCCATCGTGACCGATCTCGCCTCAGTCCGGGAGCTCGCGACGGGCCGCGCGGTGCTCGTAACCGGAGCCGGCGGCTCGATCGGCAGTGAACTGTGCCGGCAGATCGCGGCGCTCGGACCGAGCGAGCTCCTCGCGCTCGACCACAGTGAGAATCAGATCTTCGAAATCGAACGCGAACTGCGTCAGCGATTCCCGAGACTCAAGGTAATTCCGATCATCGCGGACATTCGCGATCCGGGCCGCGTGCATGCCATCGTCGCGCGCTTCCGGCCGCACGCGATCTTCCATGCGGCCGCGCATAAGCACGTGCCGCTGATGGAGGAGAACATCGTCGAGGCGGTGACGAACAATATCCTGGGCACGCGCAACGTCGTCGACGCTGCACTCGACGCCGACACCGCGCACCTTGTCAATATTTCCACTGACAAGGCTGTGCGACCCACGTCGATAATGGGTACGACGAAGCGCATCGCGGAGATGATAGTACTTAATGCGGCGCTCACGGAGCAGCGGAACTTCGTTTCGGTCCGGTTCGGAAACGTTCTCGGCTCGAGTGGCTCTGTGATTCCGACTTTTCTGAGGCAGATCGGCGATGGCGGTCCGGTGACGGTGACGCATCCCGAGATGCGCCGTTATTTCATGACCATCCCCGAAGCGGTGCAGCTGGTGCTGCAGGCGGGCGCGTTAGGCCGCGGCGGCGAACTATTTGCGCTCGATATGGGCGAGCCGGTCAAGATCGCCGATTTGGCTCGTGATCTCATTCGCCTCTCTGGTCTCGAAGAGGGCGCGGACATCGAAATTCAGTACACCGGCGTCCGGCCCGGTGAGAAGCTCTATGAGGAAGTCTTCTTTGGCGGTGAGGACGTCCGGCCGACACAGCATCCGAAGGTGCTTCGCACAGTCGGCGATGCGGCGCAGCCGGCGCTCCTGGCGCATGTTGACGCGCTTATCCGCAGCGCCACTGCGTATTCAAGTGATGATGGTCATCTGCGCGACCAGCTTCGCCATCTCGTTCCAGAGTTCGCGCGCGAGGACGCGCGTACGGATCCGCGCACCACGCCGCTGTCGCAGTCGGTGATCGCAGGCGCAACGGCTACGAGGCCGGAGATTTCAGTCTGACGGCGTGGCGCTAGGCCAGCGCCACGTACCCCGCACCACGCGCCTGAGCGAGAACCGCGGCGGCCACCATTGCCGGCACTTGTTCCACACCCTCGTGCAGACCCCGCACGATGCGCTCGCTGACTGCCGCCACAGGTTCGCCCTTTGCGGTGGCAATGCGCTGTGCCCAGCGCCCGATCGTCTCGCGGCATCCCAGCACACGCACGCCGCGCGAGCGCATCTCCGCGATGCTCGCGGCATTCGCCGCCGCGAAGGTGCCCGCCCCGCTCTTGAGGGCGGCTGCTTCGGCGGGACTTAACTGCGGCGCCATCCATTCGACCAAGCCGAGGTCGTCCCACACGCTCTGCTGCACCGCGTGCGCGAGCCCGCGGCCGTGCATCCCGAGGACGACGCCGATCTCATTCTCAGGCGCGCCATAATTCTCATGCAGCACGTTCAGCAAATTCTTCGCGCGCCTGAACGGAGTTCCGTCCGGGAAGAAGTGCATGACGTCCATGAATGTCTTGTGCTTTTTCCCCGCGATCGCGGCCAGCCAGGGGTCGTCCGCCGCGAGATGCGGCGTCGCCGCACCGAGCGCGCTCGCGTCGGCCACTGCGAATGCCGCCACGCCGCCGATCGTTCGCCGCAAAAACTTCCGTCTGTCATCCGCCATCGGGTGCTCCGCTGAAGTACGGTCGAAAAGTAATACCCGCGGCGGAGGGCGGGCGAGAGGCGATTCTCATCCCCCCTGCACAACCCCTTCGCGTTCCAGCCGCCCCAATAGCGCCGAGTCCACACGCGCGCTCATCACAACATCGCCGGTCTGCTCATCATTCGCCGCGCTCACCACTTCGCCATCGCGATGGATCTCCGCGATGAGTTTTCCCCTCGCAGCGGGCAATCGCAGCTTCACCAGCGGGCGCTGATTGCGAACGGACGCGAGGAGCGATTCGCGCAGCGGTTCCATGCCGCCTTTGGTGATCGCGCTGACGAACAGTGAACCGGGGAGCAAGTTCGCCATCCGCTCGCGCAGCGCGCTGAGTTCTTCGGGCGGCAGCGCGTCGGTCTTGTTGAACACGTGCACAACCGGCGTGTCGTTCACCTTGAGATCGGCGAGAACTTCATCGACCACCATGCGCTGTTCCTCCCACGTAGGATGACTCGCGTCGATCACGTGCAGCAGCAGATCGGCCTCCCCAACCTCCTCGAGCGTCGCGCGAAAGCTCGCCACGAGATGGTGCGGAAGTTTGCGAATGAACCCGACGGTGTCGGTGAGCAGCACTTTCTGATTCTCGCCGACGCTGATATCGCGCGTAAGCGGATCGAGCGTGGCGAACAGACGATCCTCGACGAAGATGTCCGATTCACCGCTCATCGCACGCAGCACCGAACTCTTCCCTGCATTCGTATAACCGACGAGCGACGCGCGAAACACATTCTTGCGGGACTGGCGCTGCACTTCGCGAGAGCGTTGCACGTCCATCAGCCGGTCTTTGAGCACCTTGATGCGCAGTCCGATCAGTCGCCGGTCCGTTTCGAGCTGTGTTTCACCCGGGCCCCGCACGCCGATGCCGCCGCGGAATTTCTCGAGGTGGGTCCACATGCGCGTGAGGCGCGGGAGCGAGTACTCGAGCTGCGCGAGTTCGACCTGCATGCGCGATTCAGCGCTGCGGGCCCGCACTGCAAAAATATCGAGAATCAATTCGGCGCGGTCGATGACGCGCGTGCCGAGTTCGAGTTCGAGATTCTTCCCCTGGGCGGGCGTGAGCTCGTCGTCGAAAATCATGACGGTGGCTTCGCGCTCGGCGGCCATGATTTTCAGCTCGTCGAGCTTGCCTTTGCCCACGTACGTCGACGGGTTAGGACGATCGAGATTCTGCGTAAGCTCGCCGACGACGACGGCGCCCGCCGTATCGGCGAGACGTTCGAGTTCGCGAAGATGCTCGTTGACCAGATGGCGGGCATTGCTGCGCTTGAGCGGCGCGCCGACCAGAATCGCGCGCTCAACCGGGGCGGAGAGGACTATGATTTCTTTTGCCATGCTGAAACTTACAGAAGCGGGCGACGTGCGAGTGAAGCTCGTCGCTAAATCGCCCAGCGCTTGTTGCCCACCGCCAGGCAGGAAACCAATAGCTCGAAGCTTTACCTGCCTAGCGGTGAGCAACAAGCGTCGGGCGATTTAGCGGCGAGCTACGGCTTTTATTTCAAGAGGGCGGATCTGAGTTCGGTGGCAACATATTCGATCCGCGTCGAGTCCAGCGCTGGATAAACACCGACCCAAAACGTCCCGCGCATGATCCAGTCCGACTGATCGAGCGAACCCACCACCCGGTGCTTGATCCCCGCATAAGCCGGCTGGCGCAGGAGGTTGCCGCCGAACAACAGCCGCGTCGCAATATGCTTGTTCTCAAGATGCTTCACGATCTCGCTGCGGCTCACGGGCGACGAATCCTTCACCGTGATCGGATATCCGAACCAGCTCGGCTCGCTCTCCGGCAGCCATTCGGGAAGCACGAGATGCTCCTGGACGTCCTGAAGCAGCGAGTGCAGCAGGGCGAAATTCTCGCGGCGCTTCGCGATGAACTTCGGAAGTTTCTTCAGCTGCGCGACACCGACCGCCGCCTGAAGATCGGTGAGCTTGAGGTTGTACCCGATGTGACTGTATGTGTACTTGTGATCGTAGCCATGCGGCAGCCCGCCGAACTGTGAATCGAATCGCGTCCCGCACGTATTTTCTTTT
The DNA here is from genome assembly GCA_036003525.1 of Gemmatimonadaceae bacterium. GTDB lineage: Bacteria > Gemmatimonadota > Gemmatimonadetes > Gemmatimonadales > Gemmatimonadaceae > Fen-1231. The sequence continues at coordinate 5,178 of DASYSH010000540.1, forward strand.
CCCGGCGCGCACCAGCAGTCACGGCCCCAGTCGCGAAAACTCTCGATGATGTCGCGAAGCTTCGGACTGTTCGTGAGGACCGCGCCGCCCTCTCCCATCGTGATCTGGTGCGCCGGATAAAAGCTCACCGTCGCCACGTCGCCGAACGTTCCGACCTTTTTTCCCTGATACGTCGCCCCGATCGCGTCGCAGCAGTCCTCGACGAGCCACAAGTCGTGGCGCTTCGCAACGGCGGTTACGGCAGCGAGATCGAACGGATTCCCGAGCGTGTGCGCGACCATGATTGCGCGCGTGCGCGGCCCGATCGCTTCCTCGAGACGCGTAACGTCGATGTTGTATGATGGAACTTTCACATCGAGAAAAACCGGGACCAGCCCGTTCTGGACGATTGGATTCACCGTCGTCGGGAACCCGGCGGCGACCGTGATAACCTCATCGCCGGGTTTCAGTGCCCGTTCCCCGAGCTGCGCCGAGGTAAGCGACGACAGCGCGACGAGATTAGCGCTCGAGCCTGAATTCACGAGTGAGCACTCGCGCACTCCGACGAACCGCGGAAACTCGCGCTCGAACTGATCGGCGAACCTGCCGGTCGTCAGCCAGAAATCCAGCGACGCATCAACCAGATGTTCCAGTTCGTCGGCGTCGAAGACCATGCCGCTCACTGGAACGGAATCCTCGCCGGGACGAAATTCGCCTTTGCGAAAGGCGAGCCGATGGTACTCGGCGGCAAG
>DASYSH010000541.1:0-1918 GCA_036003525.1 Gemmatimonadaceae bacterium
GGCGGCGAGCGGACAGCCGGCTCGGGATATGCAAATCGCGAAACGCGGTCGGATCGTAGCCGAATGGTTTGCGGATGTGATCGTCTTTGATCCCGCGACCATTCGAGATCTTGCGACTTACGCGGAGCCCGAGAGACTTGCGACGGGGATGAGGTACGTGTTCGTGAACGGGAAACTGGCGGTTGATGGTGGCCGGCCGACCAATGCGCTGGCTGGGCGCGCGCTGCGGTTGGGAAAGTGACCGGCGAGTGAACCGGTAACCACTGACCGTTGGTCGGCTGACCAAGGTGCCTTGGTCAACTACGCTATCTGGCGGGGGCGCGCTTCAGGTCGGGCGCGAGAAACTTTACGGCTCGTTCGAGCATGTCCGTCGCTGCGGAGTCGCCGAATTGGTGGCCCTCGCCGGGATACACCCGGTACTGCACGGAAACTTTTTTCGCGCGCAAATACTGCGCGAGATGATCGGCATCGGACTTCGGCACGACGTCGTCTTTGTCTCCATGAAACATCAGCACCGGCGGCATGCGCTTGATGCTGTCGACCAGAAACGGTTCGAGTCCCGAGCCAAGCAGGACCACGCGGGCGACGCGCGGATCGGCGGCCGCTGCGCCGACGGCGAGCCACGCGCCGAGCGAATGTCCCATCATGCCGACCTGGTTCGGCCGCACGTCGGGGCGCGCGCGAATCCAGGTCACTGCGTCGTGCAGCTCGCGAACCCAGTGGAAATAATTCGCCGCTTCGACTGAATCGTCTGCGGAAAAATTTCCGGTGCCGTCGAAATAGTGCACGACGAAACAGATGATCCCCTGCTCTGCGAGCACCGCGGCGTAGCGATTGACGAGGCTGGGATTGATGAGATGAATCCCGCCCGATCCATGCAGCAGGATCACCGCCGGGTGTCGTCCCGCGCGATCCGGCTCGTACACGTCGACATTGATGCGGTGCCCGTCGCTCTCGACGAACGACTTCTCGGTTTGCGTAGGCAGACGCGTCGCGGTCGGCGACCGGAGCGACGGAAAGTGGCACGCGCCGGCCATCGCGCTCATCACGAGCGAGAGCACCGCCGTCGCGCGCGCCCGCACGTTCACGTGAGCGTTACTGCGGAGAATGCGCGCCGGTGCCGGTCGATCCGAACCCGCCTGCGCGATCTGTTGAACGCGCCACGGTGCCGGCCGAAAATTCCACGGCTTCGAATCGCGAAATGACCACCTGCGCGATGCGCTCGCCGTGAGTGATTACGAGCGGCGTTGCGCCGCCGTTTTTCACGGGAACGCACCATTCGTCCGGGTAATCCGAGTCGATCGTTCCCGGCGCGTTTGCGATCACGAGATCGGTTTTCACGCTCGTTCCCGAGCGCGGACGCACCTGCGCTTCGTATCCGGCGGGCAGGCCCGCCTTGAACCCGAGCGGCACGAGCGCCTTCTCTCCCGGTGCCAGCGTCAGGGTGAACACGCCGCTGTCGTTCTGGCACGGGCGCTCGTGCGACACGCCGTCGCGCCATACGCGCACCGTCTGCGATGTGAGATACGCAGCGAGATCGTAACCCGCGCTGCCGGAGGTCCCGCGCCGCGGCGCCCGCACATCCGCATGCAATGCTTCAAACACGATTGCTGTCATGCCGAAACCTAGGCGTGGAAGCCGAAAAGAACACGGGCTGGAGTGGGCCGGGACATCCGGCTCTATTATCGTATTGATGTGTATACGAAAGTCATGACCCGGTCACTCCAAAGCATATTTGCAGCGCTGACGCTCGCCGCGATTCCGTTCACAGGCGCGCACGCGCAAGTCATTCGCGATCCCGGCGCCGTCGCCTCCGCGCCATCGTCCATCACGCCAGGCTCTGCGATAGAAGCGGGCCATCGCGCGCAGCAGGACTTCGAGCATTTCCGGCGGCTGCATCTGCCGAACGCCAGCGTCG
>DASYSH010000542.1:0-3318 GCA_036003525.1 Gemmatimonadaceae bacterium
CCGGCAAGACGATTCTGCTGCACAAAATGGCGAACGCGATTGCCGAGAATCACCCTGAAGTGACGCTCATCGTCCTGCTCATCGACGAGCGCCCGGAGGAAGTCACCGATTTCATCGCGACGGTGCCGAGCGCCGAGGTGATCAGCTCGACGTTCGACGAACCGGCGTCGCGCCACGTGCAGGTCGCGGATATGGTGATCGAGAAATCCAAGCGGCTCGTGGAGGCCGGTCAGGATGTCGTGATCCTGCTCGACTCGATCACCCGTCTCGCGCGCGCGCACAACACGGTCACGCCGATGAGCGGAAAAATTCTGTCGGGCGGCGTCGATGCGAAGGCGCTCGAGAAACCGAAACGGTTTTTTGGCGCGGCCCGCCGCATTGACGGCGGCGGGTCGCTCACGATCGTCGCGACCGCACTCGTGAGCACGGGTTCGCGCATGGACGAGGTAATTTTCGAAGAGTTCAAGGGCACCGGCAACATGGAGCTCGTGCTCGACCGCGAAATCGCCAACCGCCGCGTGTTCCCGGCCATCGACATGCTCAAATCCGGCACGCGAAAGGAAGAGCTGCTGCTCACGGAAAAGGAGAAGAACAGAATTTTTCTGATCCGGCATTTCCTCGGCGACATGGCCCCGGAGGACGCGATCGCATTTCTCCTCAAGCGCATGCAGCGCACGAAGAACAATGAGGAGTTCTTCCAGAAGATGGCCGAGGGCGAGTGAGCGCGTCGACCAACCCGTCGCTGCGCGGCCGGCTGATGGCCGTGGATCTCGGGGACCGGCGCATCGGCATCGCGATCAGCGATCCGACGGGCACGATCGCATCGCCAGCCGGGTTCATCGAGCGGCGCGCCGGAAAACGTCCGCCGCTGACCGCGCTGCTCGCGAAGGCGACGGAGCTGCGCGCGAGCGGATTCATCGTCGGACTGCCGCTCGACCAGAACGGCGACGAGACGCCGCGCACGGAGGAAGCGCGGCGGCTCGCGCACGAACTTTCGACGCGAACCGGTCTCACCGCCCGCTTGGTCGACGAGCGCTTCACGACGGCGGCCGCGCTGCAGGCAATTCGCGAAATGGAAGGTTCCACCCGGGGACGCAAAGGCGACGTCGACTCGATGGCCGCGACGCTTCTGCTGCAGCACGCGATGCGGCTCGCGGAAAATTTCGAGGACCGAAGTCCGAAGGCCGAAGACCGCGGACCGGCCACATGAGGCGCCGGGGATTTGCGGCGGCGTGGGCACTTTCGATAGGCATCCTGGTGGGCGCGTGCTCGACGCAGTCCGGCCCGGGCGTGCAGCTCACGATCCGCAAAGGGTCGTCGTTCAAGGAAGCCGCGGATTCGCTTTCCGCGCACGGCCTCGTGCGATCGGCGCGCGTATTCTCGGTCTACGCGAAGCTGCGCGGTCGCGATCGCACATTGCGCTGGGGCACCTACGTCCTGCGCCCGGGCATGTCGTGGGAGCAGATGCTCGACGCGCTGCGGCTCGGTCGCGGCGTCATCCATCAGGTGACGATTCCGGAAGGTTTGTCGATCGCCGACATCGAACCGCTCCTGATGGACGCGCTCGATCTGACGAAAGACTCGCTCGATGTGGCGATGCGGGACACCGCACTGCTCCACCGTCTCGACATCCCCACACCGAGTGTCGAAGGATATTTGTTTCCGGACACGTACACTTTTCCGGATAAGACGACCGCCCGCGAAGCGGTGGCGATGATGGTCGACCGTTTCGAAAAAGAGTGGAAGCCCGAATGGTCCGATCAGGCGCGCGCGATGAAGCTCACGCGGCACGACATCGTCACGCTCGCGAGCATCGTCGAGCGCGAAGTGCGACGCGACGAAGAGCGGCCGGTGGTCGCGGCGGTCTATCTGAACCGGCTGAAAATTGGAATGCCGCTGATGGCGGATCCGACGGTGACGTATGCACTCGGAAAAAAACCCGGCCACGTCTATTTGAAGGATCTGCGGGTCAAGTCGCCTTACAATACGTATCTGCGGGCGGGATTGCCGCCCGGGCCCATCGCGTCGCCGGGCGCGGCAAGTCTCAAGGCTTCACTGAATCCCGCGAAAGTGCCGTACAAATTTTTTGTCGCGGCGCCTGACGGACATCACGAGTTCCGGCGGACGTACGCGGAACATCTCGAGGCCATCAAAATGATTCGCTCGAAACGGGACAGCTCACCGCCTTAGTCCGACAACAAGTCCTGTCTCAGCAGCACCGCGTCTCTGAGATAGGCGTGCTTCATCTCGTTCCTGGCGCGCGACGTCTCAACGTGCAGCAGCACGCGCACACACCGCGGCAGCGATCCGGGCACCGGCAGTTCCTGCGCGCACAGCAGCGGCACATCATCCCAGCCGAACAGCCGCGCCGCGTGCGCGGGGAATTCGCTCACGAGATCGGGCGTCGCGGTGAACACCGCGCTGATGATCTCGCCGGGGGTGAGATCGTTTTCTTCGAGAAGAGTTTCGAGAAGCTCCTGCACGCCCTCGCGGATGAGCAGCGGATCGTCGGCGGAGACGGTGGTGGCGCCGCGGAGGGCACGGATGGTGCGGGGCATTTCCAATTCTGTGGGCAGGGATGGAAATAGGGCAACTGCGAATTAACTGTTTTCTGTGCGTCGGTTAACCAAGGTCACAAAATCAGCCCGGACTCTGCGGCGCGTCGAGCGGTTCCGTGTCAGAACTGATTTTCAAACCTTGGTTAACCGACCGACAGAAAACAGTTAACTCTGTATTGCGTTAAGTTCTCTCCATGAGCGTCAACCACGCCGTAGTCTCGGCCCGCGGCGCCCGCCGCTGGCATAGCGGGCACCCATGGATTTTCCGGTCGGACATCGTTCAGGCGCCGCAGTCGCCGCCGGGCGCGGTGCCGGTGCGCGATCAGCAGGGGCGCGCGCTCGGAATCGCGCTCTGGAGTCCTGAATCTGAAATCTCGCTGCGCCTTCTCGATCCGGATCCCGACGCGCGCATCAACGAGGCATGGTGGCACAAGCAAATCGCGAAGGCGCTCGCGCGGCGCGAGCCCGTATCGGCGCACACCAATGCATATCGCATCGTGCACGGCGAAGGCGACGGGCTTCCGTCGCTCGTCGCGGATCGTTTCGACCGCTGGGTCGTGGTGCAGCTGCTCTCGGCCGGGCTTGAGGCGTTCCGTGAAGAGATCGTCGAAGCAATTCGCTCGCTCACCGGCTGCGACGGGATCCTCGCGCGCAACGATGCGTCGGTGCGCACGCGCGAAGGCCTCTCACGGCTCGTAGAACCGCTCTGGGGCGAGGTTCCGGCTGAGGTCGAGGTGATGGAGCATGGTGTGCGTTATCT
>DASYSH010000543.1:0-4789 GCA_036003525.1 Gemmatimonadaceae bacterium
GTCAAGTGGCACGCGGATCGTTCGGGCAGTGACACCTCCGGCGCGGTCTGCGGGGAGGCGCGCAATTTCAGCGTCCGTGAGCGACGCGCTCTCCTGAAGCCCGCCAGCGAGCAATACAAGATCGCGCATCGTGATCCCTTCCGTATACGCGTACTGACCCGGTTTTCTCACGGCGCCGCTGATGGCCACATACCGAGGTGACCGGAACTCAGTGCGCGAGAATACCGTAATCTCATCCTCATCGCGAAGAACAGGATCCGCACCGAGGACGGCGCCCGTCGTGTCGCGAAGTGTCGCGCGCATCTGCGATCGCGTCGAGTCGTTCTCTAGTCTCGTCAGCAACACCTGACCCAGGTACGCATCCGGCTTCGCGCCTCCCGCGCGCCGCAACGCTTGCGAGAGCGTGAGTCCCGGCGTGAATCCCTGCGTGCCCGGCAGCCACACGTTGCCCAGAACCATGATTCGATTCCGGACGCGAGCGTCGATCGCCTCCACGTGCACGACGTCGCCCGCCTCGATACGGAGCGAGGGGACATTGCCGCCGGCAAGTTGATCGGCCGTTATCTCGAGGTACACACGATCGCGTCCCGCGGTGCTGCGTTGCGCCGGCGGCGTAATGCGCTCGATTCGAAGCCGCTGGAGACCCGCGCTCGCGCTGAAGCCGCCGGCCGCGGAAATAAGATCGGAGAGCGTCTCGCCCTCCTTCAACTCATAAATCGCGGGCCGGTTGACCTCGCCTTCAATTCGAACGCGCGCGCCGTGGATCGGAACGAACACGATGTCGCCGTTCTCGAGGCGGATGTCGTTCTTCGAGTCGCCGCGGAGGAGATAGTCGTAGACGTCAAACGTCGCCACGACGGCGCCGCCGCGGCGCACACTGACTTTTCTCAACGATCCTATGTCGCTCGGACCGCCCGCTGCATAGAGCGCCGTGAGTGCGGTGCCAGAGCTCGAAATACGATAGCTGCCGGGGTGTTCGACTTCGCCATTTACAAATATTTGGTTGCTGCGAAGCTTGGAGACTGACACCGAGAAGTGTGTCGTTGCGCCCTCTCGCCTCACCCCCGAGTAGACGCGCCCAAGGCGCGTGTACAGGACATTTTCGAGCTCCGCGAGTGTGAGATTCGCAACGGAGATCTGTCCGACTTGCGGTATGAGAATGAACCCTTCGCGCGTCACGTCGAGAGTGCGCGTAAGCTCGACGTCACCCGTGAGGATCAGCACAAGCTGGTCGCCGGGGCCGAGACGATAGTTCGCGTCAACCGGCCCGCTGAGGTTTGGTTCGAACTCACTCGTGGTCGAACGAAACACGTTCAGGCCAAATATGCGCTCGCCAGCCGGCGTTCTGGCCGTGTCGCCCACGAGAGGGCGAGCAGCGGCCGGTCGGGCTCGCGGCCGTAGCGCTCGCTGGTATGCGCGTGCGGAGCCGCGCAGGCCTTCGATGTCCGTCGAATCGCTGACCCCGAGCGAGCGCATTGCGTTCAGCACGTCATCGGCGGGAATCGAATCGCGCGCGCTGGCCGTTCCGCCGGGAAGATACGCATCGAGCAGGTTTTCAGGGTACCCGTCGGCCACCAATCTCGCGCGAACTTGATCCGGCGTGAGGCCGCTTGTGGTCAACCGCTGGCGCAATTGATTGACGAGATCGGGGTTTTGGAGCAGCTGCTGCGCCTGCTGCGTGGTCGGCATCTGCGCGCCGCCAGCGCCGGCGAGCGTCGCGAGGAGCAGGAAAGACGCGGCGATATGCGCGAAATAAGATTTCATAAATGGGCGCGCAGGGACTCGAACCCCGGACCTCTGCTGTGTGAAAGCAGCGCTCTAACCAGCTGAGCTACGCGCCCTCGATCGAGGGGGAAAAGTAAGCGCGTGTGGGCCGCTGAACAACCATATCGAGCACACTTACGTGGTCGGCGCACGGGTCCGGTTGCAATAAGAGCCGACGCGCGCCGATCTTTCCGGACATGACGAACGTATCAAGGCGCGGGATTCTGCTGGCCGGCGGCTCCGGGACGCGACTCCATCCCATCACAAAGGCGGTCAGCAAGCAGCTTCTGCCGGTCTTCGACAAGCCCATGATTTACTACCCGCTCACGACGCTGATGCTCGCTGGCGTGCGCGAAGTGCAGGTCATCTCGACGCCGCACGACCTTCCGCTGCTGCGTCGACTCCTCGGTGACGGCAAGAGTTGGGGGCTAAGACTTGAGTATGCGGAACAGCCCGAGCCAAAGGGAATCGCACAGGCTCTGGTGATCGCAGAACGATTTCTCGATGGCGCGAGTCCCGCGCTGATTCTCGGCGACAATCTGTTCTACGGCGGCAACCTTACCGCGGCGCTCGCGGCGGCCGGTGCGCGCGGCGAAGGGGCGACGATTTTTGCACACCGGGTTCGGAACGCCGCTGAATACGGTGTGGTTTCGTTCGACGAGCATGGAAATCCCGACACCATCGAGGAAAAACCTGCTTCGCCGAAGTCGCCGTACGCGGTGACCGGCCTCTATTTCTATGATTCGGAAGCCGTGGATATCGCGCGACAGCTAAACCCGTCCGCTCGGGGCGAGTTAGAAATCACGGACGTGAATCGCGCGTACCTCGACCGGGGCGCCCTCGCTGTGCAGCGCCTTGGCCGCGGGACTGCCTGGCTCGATACGGGGACGCCGGAATCGTTGCTGCAGGCGGCGCAGTTTGTTCAGACGATTGAAGAACGGCAGGGATTGAAAATTGCGTGTCCCGAGGAGATCGCGTGGCGAAGCGGCTGGATTGACTCGACTCAACTTTCGCGCCTTGCGGACGCGCTCGCCAAGACGACGTATGGGCGCTATCTGCTCGATCTCGTTCGCGAAACGAGCACGTCAGCGTCGTGAGGGCCCTGCGAATTCCGGACGTGCGGATCTTCGAGCCACGGATATTCACGGACGAGCGCGGCTACTTTCTCGAAGCGTGGAACGCACGCACCCTCGAGGCCGCCGGATTACGCGAGCGGTTCGTCCAGGACAATCTCGTCGAGTCGCGTCACGGCGTGATTCGCGGGCTCCACTTTCAGAAGGCGCGCCCGCAAGGAAAGCTCCTGCGCTGTGTGGCGGGCGAGGTCTTCGATGTGGCCGTAGATTTGCGAAGATCGTCCCCGACGTTCGGACAATGGGTGGCGGAGCTGCTGTCGGAGAAAAACGGACACTCACTGTGGGTGCCGCCGGGATTCGCGCACGGTTACTGCGTGTTGAGTGAATCCGCGCTGGTCTACTACAAGTGCACCGAGTTTTACGATGCCGCCGACGAGCGATCGCTCCTATGGAACGATCCCGCGATCGGCATCCCATGGCCGCTCGAGCGAATGCGCGCGCGACTGATCAACGCGCGGGACGCGGCGGCGCCGCCCCTCTCGTCGGCGGAGACATTCGCGTGATCGCAGAAGCACGCGTCGCGATTGTGCACGACTGGCTCGTGACGCGCGGCGGGGCGGAGCTGGTGCTCGACGAGATCGTCGGACTGTTCCCGCAATCCCACGTGTTCACACTCATCGACCACCGGCCGCAGCCGCGCGGCGATAAGCCTTCGATTGGCGCGGGGCAGATCACGACGAGCTGGATGCAGCATGTGCCGTCGGTCGCACGGAATTATCGCAGCTGGCTTCCGCTGATGCCGCTCGCGTTGCGTTCTCTCGACGTTTCAGAATTCGATATCGTCATCTCCAATTCGCACGCGATCGCGAAGGGGGTTCGCACGCACGCCAACCAGCTGCACTTGTGCTACTGTCTGTCGCCGATGCGCTACGCTTGGGATCTGAAGGCGCAGTATCTGAGCGAGGCCGGACTCGATCGCGGCGTAAAGGGCGCACTCGCGAGTGCGATGCTCGAGCGCATGCGGCGCTGGGACCTCGCCAATACGCCACGCGTCGACGAGTTCGCCACACTGTCGCGGTACATCGCCGAGCGAATCGAACGGGCATACGGACGTCAGTCGCAGGTGATATATCCGCCGGTTGACACCGATTTTTTCTCGCCGGGCGATGATGCTCGCGAGGATTTCTACGTGACGGTGAGCCGGTTTGTCCCATACAAGCGGATCGATATGATCGCGTCCGCGTTTCGAGAATTGCCCGGACGCTTGGTGGTCATTGGCGACGGGCCGGACAATGCGAAGGTTCGCGCAGCTGCGGGGCCGAACGTGACGTTCACCGGCCGGCTCAGTCGCGAGGAGATACGCGGCTATTTGCGCTGCGCCCGGGCATTCGTGTTCGCCGCCGACGAGGATTTCGGCATCGCTCCGGTGGAGGCGCAGGCGTGCGGCACGCCCGTGATCGCGTTCGCGCGCGGCGGCGTGACGGAAACGGTTTGCGGACTCGAAACACCAGAGCCGACGGGCGTGTTTTACGCGGAGCAATCGGTTGCGTCGCTCGCCGATGCCGTTCGGAGATTCGAGGGAATCCGACCCGCGGTTCGCCACGACGCATGCCGGGCGAATGCGCTCCGCTTTCGGACCGGATTGTTTCGCCAGGCGTTTCGGTCGTTCGTGGAGCAGGCGCAGAAGCGATCGATTCGCTCCGAAAGGCAAATCGCATCGTGACGCAGGTGAACACATCATCCCGTGGTTCGCGGCCGACGATTCTGTTTGTGTATCAGATCTATCTGCCCGATCGCGGCCAGTATTGGGCCGATGTGGCGGAAGAACTTGCACGGCGCGGCTATCGTGTGGTCGTACTGACTGCCGACAGAGGATACGACGACCCGTCGGTGCGTTATCCGCGACGGGAAATATTGGGCGGCGTGGAAGTTGTTCGCTTGCCGTTCTCGTC
>DASYSH010000544.1:0-3018 GCA_036003525.1 Gemmatimonadaceae bacterium
CCGCGTCGCTGCGCGCGATCAGTTCCGGCGCGCATCCGGCGCGCGCGCCAAGATCGCAAAAGAAACGCGCGATCGTGATCGTCGCGCTGGCGTTATTCGCCGCCGCGTTCTCGGCCGTGTACATCATCGCGAACCGGTCGCGCAGCGGCGCGGCAGGCTCGGCGATTGCGTCGATCGCCGTCACGCCGCTCGTGAACGCCGCAGGCGATTCATCCGACGATTACCTCGCCGACGGCATCACCGACGAACTGACGTCCGCGCTCGGCCAGACCGGTCTCAAGGTTGCGTCGCGTTCGTCGGCGTTTCGCTTTCGCGGCAGAAAAAATATCGACGACCAGCAGATCGGTGAAAGTCTGCACGTGGCGGCGGTGTTCGGCGGCAAACTCCTCCGAGATGGCAGCAACCTGCGGTTGACGGCACACCTCACGAGCACCGCCGACGGCTCCGAACTTTGGTCGGCGACGTTCGACCGGACGGCCAGCGGAATCTTCGCCATGCAGGACGAACTCACGCGCGACATCGTCTCCAAGCTGAATATCACGCTCAAGGGCTCGTCGGCCGCCTCTCACGGCACGAAGAATGTGGCGGCGTACGACCTGTATTTGCGCGGACGCTATTTCTGGAACCGGCGATCGAAGCCCGCGCTCGACTCGGCGATCAGAATATTCAATGAGGCCGTGGCGCTCGATTCATCGTACGCGCTCGCGTGGTCGGGACTCGCCGACAGCTGGGCGCTCATGGGCACCTTCGGTTTCGGGTCGCCATCCGAGGACTATCCCAAAGGCCGCGTCGCGGCCGAACATGCGGTGCGGCTGGACAGCACGCTCGCCGAGCCGCATACGTCGCTCGGAGTCATCGCACTTTTTTACGACTGGGACTGGGCGCTCGCCAAGCGCGAGTTCGACCGATCCGAAGAGCTGAATCCGGCGTATGCGACGAACTTTTTGTTTCGCGGATGGCTGCTCGCGATAACCGGCCATTATGAGGATGCGCTTGCTTCAGCCCAGCGCGCGAAGTCGCTCGAACCGATGTCGCTTACGATCAATACGCGCGTCGCGACGCTGCTCGAAATCCTCGGGCGCTACGACGAGGCCGAGCGCCAGCTGACGGCGACGCTGGCACTCGATTCGACGTTTGAAATCACCCGCACCGATCTGGCGCGGGTGTATGCCGTCCGGCGCGACTATGCACGCGCCGAGCCGCTGCTTACCGAGGTCTCGCCGACCACCGCGCGTCAGGCGGGCGCGATCGCTGCCTATGTGTATGCCCGCGGTGGGCGAAAGGACAAACTGCGGGAACTCGTCGGCAAACTGCTGGCGCTTCGGGCGAAGCAATTCGTGCCGTCCGATGGAATCATCTCCGCGTACGCCTACCTCGGCGATCTCGACGCGGCGTTCGCCGAAGTCGATCGCGCGATCGAATCGCGCGAGTGGAGTGCGATCATGATCGGGCTGTATCCCGAGTTCGCTCCGCTTCGGGCCGACCCGCGGTTCGCAAAGGTCCGTCAGCGAACGCATCTCGAAGGAGTGCCGTCCGCACCCGTTCCGCCCTAAGTTTCAGCCGTGCCAGACTTCCTCCTCCATAACTCGCTTTCGCGCGAGACCGAAGCGTTTGCGCCCGCCGACGGGCGCACCGTGCGTTTGTACACGTGCGGCCCGACCGTATACAATCCCGCGCACCTCGGAAATTTTCGCACGTTCCTGTTCGAAGATCTGCTGCGGCGCGTGCTGCGCCTCCGGGGATGGGGCGTCGAGCAGGTGATGAACCTCACCGATGTCGACGACAAGATCATCAAGCGCGCGACGGAGCAGAAAAAAACAATTCGCGAGCTGACGGATCCGGTCATCGAGATTTTTCACGAGGACCGAGAGTACCTGCGCATCCAGCGCGCCGAGCATTATCCGCGCGCGACGGATTTCATCGCCGAGATGATCGAGCTCGTGGAGCGTCTCGTCGACAAGGGTGTCGCGTACAAGGCCGACGACGGTTCGGTCTATTTCGCGATCGCGAAATTTCCGGCGTACGGAAAACTTTCGCGGCTCGACACGCGCGAGCTGAAAACCGGCGCGCGCGTCGCGCAGGACGATTACGCGAAAGAGAACGCGCAGGATTTCGCGCTATGGAAGGCCGCGAAACCCGAAGACGAACAGTGCAAAGCCGCGTGGGATTCACCGTGGGGCCGCGGCCGGCCCGGCTGGCACCTCGAGTGCTCCGCGATGGCGATGACGATCCTCGGCGAGACGATCGACCTGCACTGCGGCGGCGTGGACCTCGTGTTTCCGCACCACGAAGATGAGATCGCGCAGAGCGAGGCGGCGACTGGAAAGACCTTTTCGCGTGTCTGGTGCCACGGCGAATTCCTGCTGACCGACGGCGCGAAGATGGCGAAGCGCGTCGGCAACGTGAGCAATGTTGCCGACCTCCGCGCCAACGGCGTGAGCGCGGCGGCGCTGCGGCATTTCGTTTTTTCAACGCACTATCGCAAGCAGCTGAATCTTTCGGGCGATGCGCTCGACGCGTCGGCGGAAGCCGTGCGGCGGGTTGGTGATTTCGCGGACCGCCTCGAGCGCGAGACGGCGGGCACGCCCGCACTCGCGGAGGCGGCGGAGACGTTGCTGATCGAGGCGACGGCCGCGCTGTCCGACGATCTGAATGCGCCGCGCGCGATGGGCGCGCTGTTCGAGTTCATCACGGCGGCGAATCGCGAACTCGATGCGCGCGGCACGTCGGTGGATGCGGTGGTCCGGGCGCGCGAGGCGTTCAGGCAGGTGAACTCGGTGCTCGATATCGTGCCGGATCGTGTGGTGGACGACGGGGAGCTGACGGCGTGGGTCGAGGAGAAGCTGAAGGAGCGGGCAGCGGCTCGTCAGAAGCGAGACTTCGCGGCAGCAGATGCGGCGCGTAAGGCGCTGGAGGAGAAGGGGATAGCGATTGAGGATTCACCGGCTGGGACGCGGTGGAAGAAGCTCAAATGAGGTGAGGGGTGAGGGGGAATGTCAGTGAGGGGTGAGGGGGAAG
>DASYSH010000545.1:0-3505 GCA_036003525.1 Gemmatimonadaceae bacterium
CGCGACGTACTTCGGCCACACATCCTGATCGTCGTGCGTGACGAACACGCCGAGTCGCAGATGGGTGCTGATCTCCATATCGACGTCCTCCGGCAGCACCTGAAGAAATCCGACCGGCGGCGGAGCGGCATCGCCGCCGAGCCGCTCCCATCGGTATCGTCCGATTTTGTAGCCATTGAGCGTCGCGCCCATTTTCGTCGAGAACGGAACGAGCACGGCGACGAGCACCGAGTCGACGATCTGCCTTCCCGATTCGTTGACCAGCGCAAGCCGGTACATCCCTGCGACCGCCGGCGCCTTCACCGTCGTTCCGCGCATGGGATGCGGTTCGATCACGGCGCTCGAATCCTCCGCGCGCACCCACAAATAATTCGGCGGCTGATCGGTTCCGCTCACGTCGAGCGGAAAATCGAACGACTCGCCGGGCATGCGAACCTGGAGCCGGACCTGTCCGCTCTGACCGAACGCCGCCGTCGACGCCGAAACTTTCGGATTCGTCGCGCGCGACCCGAATGCGTTTGCGATGAGCAGGCCGGGTGGATTCGCGATCACGAGCGCGGCAACGCCGATCGCGAGCAGCCCGACGACGACGACATGGCCGAGTGTCCAACCGTCCGTCGGCTTCACGCGCATCGGCATTTGTCTAACGCTTCGAAATCGATCTGAGATCGAGAATCGGAACTCCAACCGGGTCGCTGTGCCCGGCGCGGACACGCGCGGTGATGAGCACGCGCGTCAGCGGCGGAAGCGCCTTCGCCTGCGTCAGCAGCGACGGCGGAACGGCGAGATAGAGCAGCGCGTTCTCCGTGCCCGGTCCCTTGGCGAGCAGATACGGTTCGTCGCGCGCGAGTTCACGGCGAAGCGGATCGGCGATCTGCAGCGAGAGGACCTCGACTTCCCATTGCACGAGTTTTCCGCGCGTGCCGTCGGGGTCCGCGCGCAGGTCGGCCGCGGTGAGTTGCGTGCCGAGCGCGTTGTCGGCGGGCGAGAGTTCGCGCTCGGGCATCCATCCTTCGACGCGAACTTTCACGAAGCCATGGTCGTGCGTGAGCGTTTGCACCACCGCGCCTGCCGGCACGTCGGCGATCGCCGCGCCACCCGGCGCCGCGAGGAGTTTCGTCGCTTTCGTCACGGACATCGCGCCCAATGGCGCAGACGTCGCGGGCGGCGCGCTCGCGACGGACTCCGCCTGGGGAACTGCGACAGACGGAGCGACCCTTGGCGGCGCGCTCGCGGGTGGCGTGCGCGGTTCGGCTGGTTTCGGCGCCGCGACACTCGCCGCTGCTTTCGGCAGCGCGCTCGCCGGAATCCACGCGCTGCGCCTGATGCGCGTCCACGTCCCTGACTTTCCCAGCGTTTTTACGCCAACCCGCTGGCGGAGTTCGGCAATGATCGTCCCTTTGTCGGACGCCGACGCCCTGACTCGCAGCGGTGCCTTGGAATCGACCGACGCCGGGAAAGTGTCGACCTTCGCCGTAAGCCGCGACGCATCGACCCAGCCCTCGATCGTGACCAGCGCGCTGGTTTCTTTCGTCGAGACGATCGTGACCTTCGTTCCGGCGCGAATCGCAACGACGGCCGTCCCACCGGGCGCGGTCCGCCCCTCTGCCGCGTTGGTGAGCGCCGTCTGCGCGACGGCCGGTGTCCATGAGGCGCCCATCGCGCAGAGCGCCAGTGTGGAACAGACCAGGCGAATCGCTGGTAGCCGGGCATGCCTCCGGATAGCTTTCACACTCGAAAACTACCCTCATACACTTCGCCGGGCCACGATGGCGCGAGCCGCAAATCAACAGAGTCCGGTCGTGCTGATCGTGCTCGATGGCTGGGGATACCGTCCCGAGCGCGAGGGAAACGCGGTTGCGCTCGCGAACGTTCCGACGTGGGACCGACTGTGGTCGCGGCCACAGCGCACGCTCCTGGATGCATCCGGACTTGCCGTCGGCCTCCCGGAAGGGCAGATGGGCAACAGTGAAGTCGGACACCTGAACCTCGGCGCCGGTCGCGTGGTGATGCAGGACCTCGTCCGCATCAGCGAGTCGATTCGCAACGGCGATTTCAATCGCAACATGGTGCTGCGAGACACCTGCGCAGCGGTGAAGAAGAACGGCGGCACGCTGCACCTGATGGGCCTCGTCGGCGACGGCGGCGTGCACGCACACCAGGCGCATCTCCTCGCGCTGATCGAACTCGCGACGCGCGAAGGCGTCCCGCGCATCGCGATCCATGCCGAGCTCGACGGGCGCGACACGATGCCCACGTCGGCGCTCGGCTACATCGAACAGCTCGAGCAAAAGATCGCCGGACGCGCGGTGATCGCGAGCGTGGGCGGACGCTACTACGGCATGGATCGCGACAACCGCTGGCCGCGAATCGAACTCTGGTACCGCGCCGCGGTTGAGGGCACCGGCCCGTCGGCGGCGAGCGCCGAACAGTTCATTCGCGAGGCGTACGCGCGCGGCGAAACCGATGAGTTCATCAAGCCGGTCGTCATCGTGAGCAACGGCAAGCCCGTCGCGCCGATGCGCGACGGTGATTCGCTGATCTGCTGGAACTACCGCTCCGACCGCATGCGCCAGATCGTCCGCGCGCTCACGTTGGACGGCTTCGACGGGTTCCCGACTGGGCGGCGCCCCGTTCTGAAAATCGCGACGATGACGCAGTATGACGCGACGTTCGATGTTCCGGTCGCATTCGAGCCGTTCTCCATGGCGAAAATCGTCGCGGAGGTGCTCGCCGACGCCGGGATGACCACGCTGCGCACCGCGGAAACCGAGAAGTACCCGCACGTGACTTACTTTTTCAACGGCGGGGTCGAGCAGCCTTACAAGGGCGAGGAGCGCATACTCGTTCCGAGCCAAAAGGTCGCCACGTACGATCTGATGCCGGAAATGAGCGCGCGGGGTATCACCGACGTACTCTGCACGCACATCGAGTCGCGCGCGCATAATTTCACGCTCGTCAATTACGCGAACGGCGACATGGTGGGGCACAGCGGCAACATCGCCGCGACGATCAAGGCCTGTGAAGTTGTGGACGAATGTCTCGCGCGCGTGATTGCGAGCGCGGAGAAAAACGGAACGCGACTGCTCATCACGGCCGACCACGGGAACTGCGAAATGATGATCGATCCAAAGACCGGCGGGCCTCACACGGCTCACACCACCAACCCTGTTCCGTTCGTGATCGTCGGCGACAATGCGCAGCTGCGCGGCGGCGGCGCGCTGCGCGACGTCGGGCCGACCGTGCTCTCGATGCTCGGCGTCGAAACGCCTGCCGAGATGACCGGAAACGATCTGCGCGTCGGCGGGGTGGCCGCGTGAAAAAGTCGCTGATCGCCATCGCGCTCGTGATCGCCACGGCCGCAACGGGCGCCGCGCAGACCGTCGGCTCGCTCCCCGACAAAAGCCCTTTCCTCGACGTGCACGACGGCATGCGCATCGGCATCGTCGCCGGATGGCTCGCGACAGGAAGCGATCCGGTAGGCGTCGGGCCCAAGAGCGCGCCG
>DASYSH010000546.1:0-2952 GCA_036003525.1 Gemmatimonadaceae bacterium
GAACTTCCGGAGATCGAGCGTGTCGGGAATCAGGCCGAACAGTTTGTAACTGCGTTCGGCGCCGGCGAGTTCGAGCGCGGGCGTGTCCTCGTTGAATTTCTTTTCGAGAAAGGTGCGGACTTCATCTTTCGAGCGTGATTCAACTTTCGGCGGCGTCTTGAATTTCAGCCCGACCGATTTTTCGATCGCCGGGATCGCGGTGGCGACGTCTTTCGCATAGGGACCTGCGCCGGCCGGCGGTCGATCGCCCTGACACGCTGCGAGAACGGGGAGAATGGCGACCGCGAAGATCGCGGCGGCCGTCGAACGTGATATGCGCACGGTCATTCTGTTTAGCCGATGATCCGGTTGAGATACCAACCGATGAGTGATGAGCCGAAGATCAGTGTGAACAGCGCCGCGGGCGCGAGGAAAACGCCGAACGGCACGAGCGGAACTTCGAATGTCTCGCCTTTTTTTCGCGCGCGAAGGATCCCGATGGGATACACCACGACGATAAAAACGGCGGCGGCGATCAACGCGCCGACGAAGATCGTCAGAAGGGCGCGGCTGGGGCCGAGCGCCGCGCCGACCATCGCCATCAGCGTGGTGTCGCCGAATCCCATCGCTTCCTTCTTGAGCGCGACTTCACCGAGCCAGCCGATGATCGTGATCGCGCCCGCGCCGACGCATGCGCCGAATACGGCATCGATCGGTGACGCGAACGGATCCTGGGTCATCAGATATGCGCCGACAAGACTCGTGACGAGCCCGAAGATGAGGCCGGTGACCGTGAACCCGTCGGGGATCAAATAATGCTTCGCGTCGGTGACGGCGATTCCAAAGAGAATCGTCGCGAACACGGCGACGCGCAGCGCCATAAAATCGGGACCGAACCACCAGACGCTTGCGACCCAGATGAGGCCGATGAGCGCTTCGACTACGGGGTACTGGATGGAGATCGGCAGGCCGCAGTTGCGGCACTTCCCGCGCAGCACGAACCACGAGATGACCGGTACGTTGTCGTACCATGCGATGCCCGCGCCGCACCGCGGACATTTCGAGCGCGGGCGAACGACGGATTCGTCCGCGGGCCACCGCGCGATGCACACGTTGAGGAACGAGCCGACGCTCGCGCCGATGAAAAACACGAACACGAAAACGAGGACGATCATGCGCGCAGCGCCCACAGCATGATGCCCGCCGCGACAGCGACGTTGAGCGATTCAACCTCCGCGCTCATCGGCAATCCGACGATTTTTTGCGCGAGCGCGCGGACGGGCGCGCTGAGGCCGGCTCCCTCATTTCCGACGGCAAGCGCGAGTCGGTCCGGCGGCTTGACCGAGACCATCGACTCGCCGCCGGCGTCCGCGCCCCACAGCGCGATCTCGTGCGATGAGAGAAAATCTTTGAGTTCGTCGTGCGAGGCGTGCATCGCGGCGAGACGAAAATGCGCGCCGACTCCGCTGCGCACCGCTTTCGCATTCCATAAGTCGGCGGTGCCCGGCAGCGCGATGACCGCGTTCGCGCCGAGCGCCGCGGCCGTGCGCACGAGCGTACCCGCATTGCCCGGATCCTGGATCGCATCGAGGACGAGAACACGCGCCGCGCCCGTTCCCGGAACCGTCAGCAAGCCGAGCGCGCGGTGAGGGACGTCGGCGATGGCGAGAATGCCCTGCGGATGATCGGTATCCGCGGCCGAGAGGAAATCTCTCTCGTCCACTTCAATGCACTCGATATCGCGCTTCGCGATTGCATCGAGCAGCGCGATGCCGCGCGGGAGCTCGGCGACGGCCGCGGTTCGTATGACACCGTGCACGGAGACCGGAGAGCGCAGCAATTCCTCGACGGTGCGCACGCCTTCCGCGACGAATTGCGACCGCCGTTCCCGTGCCTTGCGACGCTTGAGATCCCTTGCTAGGGTCAACAGTTGCATGCCACTCCGGCGAAAATCCGGCCCGCCTGAAAAATTTGCCCCGTGCCATCCGACACTTTCAACAAGATACAGCGAACCTCACCCATGACGCGCGGACTGCTTCGCGCGTTTCTGGCGTGCGGCATCGTGCTCGCGTACGGCGCGTGCGCCGTGTCGCAGGTGAAGGAAGAAAAGATGGGCGCGGACTATTCGTCGCAGATCGCGAAGCAGATGCCGCTCATCACCGATCCCGAAGTGGTGCGTTACATCAATGTGCTCGGCGATTCGCTCGCGAAAGTGACCGACATGCGCGAGCTGCAATGGCACTTCTACGTTGTGGACAGCAGAGAAGTGAATGCCTTCGCGATCCCGGGCGGATATGTCTACGTCAACCGCGGGCTGATCGAGCGCGCGCAGTCGATGAGCCAGGTCGCGGGCGTGCTCGGACATGAAATCGGGCACGTCACGCAGCGGCATTCGATCAAGCAGCAGCAGAAGGCGCAGGGCGCGAACGCCGGCATGACCCTCGCGTGCATTCTCACCCGGGTGTGCGGATCGGGGCTCGCGACGGCGGGTATGGATGTGCTCGCCGGCGGGGCGTTCGCGAAGTTCAGCCGGAGCGACGAAGCGGAGGCGGACGCAGAAGGCGTACGAACGACGGTGAAAGCGGGGATCGATCCCTACGGAATTCCGGAGATGTTTCGGATTCTACTTGATGAAAGGAAGAATCATCCGGGAACGGTGGAGGGATTCTTTGCCACGCATCCGATGGAGGAAGATCGGATCGCGGCGGCGAACGCGTTGATTCGCACGTATCCTGCGATGCAACTCGAGGGACTGACGCGCGATTCGCAGAACTTTCACGCGTTCAAGGATCGGCTCGAGAGTCTTCCGCGGGCGCCTGAGGCAAAAAAATAAAAGGCAACTGCTCAATCACGGATTCACACGGAAAACTGCTTGCGGGATTGAACGGCCTGATCAAACGACCGCCTTTTTGGGGAACAACACCTGCGGTACCTGCGTGTTTCCGCGGAATTCCGTGGCAAGTTATTCGCGGT
>DASYSH010000547.1:0-5569 GCA_036003525.1 Gemmatimonadaceae bacterium
AAATCCCACGGCAACCCCGTTGCTGGCGCGGACTTGGGCGGGAGTTAGTATTAACCCGTCGCAAAAGGACGATGCGCGATGGCGCGCTCGATACCACTCGAAGAGGAGAGATGGGGACATCGGCACGGCAGGCTCGTGACGAGTGGGTTCTGACCACGCTCGAGGGGCTGTTGACTCCCGAACAATTTGGTCAGCTGAAGGCCGCCCGCGAGGATAGCTACTGGGAGGCCGCCACGCGCCGCGGATGGACCAACGACGATCTGATTCTGGCCGCGCTCTCGAAGCGTTTCCGGATGAAGATCGCCAACCTGTCGCTCGTCTCGCTGCAGGCCAAGGAACTCGTGCCCGAGCAGCTCGTGCGCAAATACCGCGTGCTGCCTCTGCAGATCTCCGATTCGATTCTCGACATCGCGACCGCCGATCCGCACGATCTCGACTGCGAGCGCACGCTCGCGTTCGCGCTTGGCCGCACGGTGCGCATGTCGCTCGCGTCGCCGACGAAAATTCTCGCGCGGCTCGACGAAGTCTACGTTCCGGAAAACGTCATCGAGAAAATTCTCGAGGGCGTCACCGGCAACTACGACATCGAGTCGATTTCCGAGTCTGTCGACGAAGCCGAGCTCGAGCTCGGCCAGACGCGCGGCACCGAGCGGCCGGTCATCCAGCTCGTTGACCGGATCGTCGCCGAAGGAATTCAGTCGCGCGCGTCGGACATCCATCTGGAGCCGGAGGAAGGCGGTGTCGCGGTGCGGTATCGCATCGACGGCGTGCTGCGCCAGGTGATGATTCTGCCGAAGGCCGCGGGGATTCCGCTCGTTTCGCGCGTGAAGATCATGGCGCAGCTCGACATCGCCGACCGGCTGCGCCCGCAGGACGGCCGCGCGCGCGTCGCGGTGAGCGGCAACCGCGTGGATCTGCGCGTCTCGACCCTGCCGGCGTCGCAGGGCGAGAAAGTCGTCATCCGTATTCTCGACCAGCGCGCGACCGTGCTCTCGCTCGACGGACTCGGCATGAATCCCGACGAGCTCGACCGGATCAACACGCTGCTCGCGGCGCGCGAGGGAATCATTCTCGTGACCGGTCCGACGGGATCCGGCAAGACGACGACGCTGTATTCGATGCTGCGCGCGATCCAGGCGCGCGGCGTCAACATCGTCACCGTTGAAGATCCGGTCGAGTATCGGCTGCAGGGGATCGTGCAGGTGCAGGTGAATGAGAAGGCCGGACTCACGTTCCCGGCGGCGCTGCGCTCGATTCTGCGTCAGGACCCCGATGTGATTCTCGTCGGCGAAGTGCGCGACAAGGAAACGGCGATGATCGCGGTGCAGGCGTCGCTCACCGGCCACATGGTGCTCACGACGCTGCACACGATCGACGCGGCGAGTTCGGTGACGCGCCTCATGGACATCGGCATAGAGAGCTACAAGATCGCCGCCGCCATCAAGGGAGTCGTCGCCCAGCGACTGCTGAGGCGCCTCTGCGCAAATTGCCGCGAGCTCGCGGTCGAGCCGATTCCGGACCGCCTCAAGAAATGGTTCCCGGACGGTTCGACGGCGTACCGCCCGGTGGGCTGCGCCGAGTGTTCGAACACGGGCTTCCGCGGCCGACTGGCCGTGATGGAGGTGCTGATTTCGAGCCCGGAGATCGAACGGCGAATTGCCGCGAACGAGGCGCCCGAGCGCATTGCGGACGGCGCGCGCGAGGCGGGCATGCGCGGCTTGTGGGAGTCGGGCGTGCAGCACGTGCGCAACGGCATCACGAGCGTGGAGGAACTCCTGCGCGTGATCGAGGCGCCGATCGAGCAGGCGGCGGCTCCGGCGCGTCCGAGCGTCGCGGCACCGCGCGCCAGCGTCGCGATCGAGGCGCCGCCGGAAAATCGCGCGGCGCCGCTGCGCAACACGCCGCGATCGATCGCGGCGATTCAAGCCGACATTCTGCCGCCGCCGGAGAAGGGCCGCGTGCAGACGCTGCATTCCAAGCCGCCGTCGATCTTCTCCGGCGAATCGTTCCAGCTCGTCGATGAAGAAAATGCGAATGCGAACGGGCAGTCGAAGAAAGTGCTGCTGGTGGAGGACGAAGACGCGCTGCGCCGTGTGCTGAAGGATCTGCTCGAGCGCGAAGGGTTCACCGTGTTCGAAGCCGCCGACGGCGTGAAGGCGCTCGACGAAATCGACCGCGCGAATCCGGATATCGTCGTGCTCGACCTGAACCTGCCGCGTCTCGACGGATACGGCGTGCTGAGCCACCTTCGCGCGCGTCCCGCGACGGCGGATCTCCCGGTGATCGTGCTGACGGCAAAAGGCGACGAGGACAGCGAGGTCCGCGTCTTCGAGTACGGCGCGAGCGACTATCTCACGAAGCCGTTCCGTCCGCGCGCGCTCTCCGCGCGACTGCATTCGCTGCTCACGCGCGCGAAAGAGTGACCGAAGTACGCGTCGGCGTCGTCGACGTTGTGGTGATCCGGATCGTCGGGCGCGCGTGGAAGGCGCTGACGCTGCGCCGCGCCACGGGCACGAGGAGTCCGGCGAGCTGGGAGCTGGTGCACGGGCATATCGAGAAGGGTGAGCTGCCGGCTGCAGCCGCGAGGCGCGAGTTGCGGGAAGAGACCGGGCTCGGTACGGATCGATTGTATTCGATCACGGTGAACCCGTTTTATCTGATCAAGCCGGATACCGTGCAGATCGCGCTGGTGTTCGCGGCGATTGTTGAATCAGACCGGGTTGTGCTCGGCAGCGAGCACGATAAATACGAGTGGTTGTCGGTCGCTGCGGCGACGAAGCGACTCACGTGGCCGCGGGATGCAGAGTCGCTGCGGCACGCGCGGCAGTTGCTGAAATCCGGCAATGCCGGCGTCGTGGAAGATGTCCTCCGGACGGAAAACCTTCGTTAACCGACCAACAGTTAGTGGTTAACAGTTCACTCGTCGTACAGCTTGGTCACTCGCACAGGCTGCCGTGCACGCACCGGAAATACGTGAACAGTTAACAACAAACCGTTGGTCGGTTACCCAAGGTTTTCCGTCAACCCGCAACTACGGCTTCTCACCCCGTTCGTGGGATGTGTGCAGGCGGTCGGGAGTGTCGTGCGGCGCATTCGGCTTCACCCGCACCGACTTCGCCGGAATCCCGACGTTCACATGGTGCGGCCGCACGTCCTTCGTCGCCACCGCCATCGCTCCGACCATCGAATCGAGCGCAACCTTCACGCCCGCGAACACGGTCGCGTGATACGTGATGCGCACGCCGTCTTCGAGCACCGTCGTCGCGTTCGTCACGTCTTTCTGGTCGACGATGCTGTGCGTATGGCTGTAGATATTTGCATAATCACTGATCGACACCTTGTTGCCGATGCGGAGCCCGCCGCGATCGTCGAGCAGCACGTGCCGGTGCACGACGACATCATCGCCGCACTCGATGTTGTAGCCGTACGAAAACTCCACGTGCTGGAACGCCTTGAAGCGCTCGCCGACTTTCCTGAAAATGTGCGGCGCGAGCAACCGCCTGAAGCGCACGCCGAGCTCGACGTTCTGTCCGCCTGCCGGCAGCCGGTCGAATGAATACCAGAGCCAGAGCAGCGGCTTCACGCGCTGGAATTTCTCATCATCCACATCGGCGTAATACTCGGGCTCGAGCGTGATGTGGCGCGGGTCGAGCGCCGACAGCGAGAGCCGTGTGCCGAGCGGAATCTTCGTGTCATTGAGCGCGGTCTCGTAGTTCGCGACGTACTCCGGGAACGCGAGTTCGCACAGGATCTCGCGGCAGAAATGCGCCTTGTCGAGCTTGGGATCTTTCAGCGAGCCGCCGATGCGCTCGAGCCAGTCGTCGTGCAGGGCGGGAAGGGGACGCAGCGTCTTCTTGAGCGGTCTGAGTACCATCGGAATCCCCGTGGTGTCTGTTGTTGACTGCTGTTACGGCTTCGCCGCCGCGGCGCGTGACCAGATGGCGGCGCGTTCGCGCTCGATCAGCGGCGCGGTGACATCGCCCCACACCGTTGTCGACTGTCCGAGCGACGCGAATGTGAGCGGCTGGTTCAGGTCGATCTGCGGGTCGAATGCGTATACCGCGCTCTGCTGACCGCGCTGCGCGACGCGGCCGTCGCCGAAGCCCGGCGTCAGTGGAAGCGCGTCGAGCGGCCGGAAATCCTGGCCGACGCTGTGGATGAGCACGTCGAACGCGTCAAACCGCGCGTCGCCCTGCTGCACGTTGAAAAAGGTGATCCACCAGACCTGCACGCTCGCGAGGCCATTGCGGGCGCGGAGCGCATCGAGCGCGGCCTTTTTGCTCTCGCGATAGGCGCGCAGCGAGCGATATGAATCGGGCGCGAGCGTGCGGATGACGCTTTCTTCGAGTGGAACCGCGCTGACCGTCAGTCCGTTGGCCTGAAGCCTGATCGCGATTTGATCCTGCCGGAGTGTGCCGAAGCCGGCGGGAATCATCCCGTCGCCGCGCTCCGCGCGCTTCGCGGCATCCGCGCGCGTGGAATCTGCGGGCTTCGCCATGACGGCCTGCCCATTCGCGGCCGCGACGCCGAACAGCATCGCGAGGCCGAAGACCGAAGTCCGAAGACCGAAACTGCGCGACGCGCGCATCATGAGGCCCTCCAATCCGGCTGTTCGAGCAGCGACACGAGTGCCTCCGCGAGTTCGTCACGTCCTTCGCCGGTCACGGCGCTGAACGGGATCATCTGATCCTCGTCGAGTTCGAGTTCAACCGCAAGCGCGTGGATCCGTTCCTGCACTTTCGCCTTGGTGAGTTTGTCGATTTTTGTCACGGCGATAATCGCCGGAACACCGATCTCGGCGAGCATATCGAACAGCTGCTTGTCGTCATCCGTCGGCGGATGTCGCACGTCGAGGAGCTGCACGATTCCGCGCAACGCCGGCGACGCCTTCAAATATCCCTCGATCAGCGGCCGCCATTCCGCGCGGCGCGCCTTGGAGATCTTCGCATAACCGTATCCCGGAAGGTCGACGAGGACAAATACTTTGTTGACGAGAAAAAAGTTCAGTTCGCGCGTGCGGCCGGGCGTATTGCTGACGCGCGCGAATGCTTTGCGACGGACGAGGCGGTTGAGCAGGGAAGATTTCCCGACGTTCGACCGGCCGGCAAATGCGATCTCCGGCAGCGCGGCTTCCGGCCGCCAGCCGTCGGCGGTCGCCATTCCGCCGAGGAATTCGAGCTCGCGGATGATCAACGGATCTCGTTTCGTTGGCACTTCGCCGGGGGAGTTCACCAATGAAAGATAGCGCGAGTAGGGAAGCTCAGCGCTGAATCGCCCGGCGCTTGTTGCTCACCGCTAGGCCATTAAAGCCAAAAGCTCACAGCTTCCTGCCTAGCGGTGAGCGATTAGCGTTGGGCGATTTGGCAGCGAGCTTTCGCGCTGGCGCGCTTATGCTTCCTTCTTGTGCCTCTTGCCGCCAGAAAGTTCGAGCAGAGGCGGGGTCTTGTTTGTCACGGTGGACTCCGTGACCCTCACCTCGATCACATCATCCCGCCCGGGCAGATCGAACATGGTATCGAGCAACATCTCTTCCAAAATCGCCCGCAGTCCGCGCGCGCCCGTCCCGCGC
>DASYSH010000548.1:0-4489 GCA_036003525.1 Gemmatimonadaceae bacterium
TGGCGCGCCGTTCCGCCGCGCGCGCCCTCGCGCATTGCGAGCGTCCCGCGTCCGAGTCGCATCGCGGGAATCGCGCTGCAAACGACCGCGACGAAAATCGCGGCCGCCAGCGTGAAGAGGACAGTCCATCCATCCATGCGCACTTCGGCGAGGCGCGGAATCGCTGCCGGACCCGCGCTGACGAGCGCGCGCACCGATATTGTCGCCGCGCCGAATCCCAGTGCCGCGGCCCCGCCCGCAATCACAGCGGCCTCGGAGAAAAAGTGCAGCATCATGCGTCCGCGCGACGCTCCGAGCGCTTCGCGGACCACGAGTTCACGCTGTCGCGCGTCCGCGCGCACCAGCGAGAGGTTTGCCACGTTGGCGCACGCGACCAATAGCACGAGTCCAGCCGCCGCCGCGACCATCCACAGCGTCGCGGCAATTCCGCCGGTCATGTCCTCTTGAAGGGGGGCGATCACGGGCGTCGGTCGCGTTTGAGCCAGGATTGTCTTTGACGAAATTCCAGGAACGAAGTTCGGAAACAGCTCCGGCATGTGCGGCAGCGCCGCCGCAAAGTCGCGCTGCGCGTCCGCGGCGGTAACGCCGGGCTTGAGCCGCGCGACGGCTCCGTATGCAAACGCAGATGGCGGCAGATTTGCCGGGTCGAACTGCACGGGCGTCCAGAGCTGCGTGCCCGGCGCCGGGAAGTGGAACTGCGCCGGCATCACACCGACGATCTCCGTGCTGACGCCATTCACGTCGAGCAGCCGCCCGGCGATTTTCGGATCGGCGCCGAATCGCGCGCGCCACGTTGCCTCATCGATGAGCATCACCGGCGCCGCGCCTGGACGGTCCTCCTCTTCCGTGAATGCGTGGCCGACGATGGGCGACACCCGCAGCACGGGAAGCAGCGACGCCGAGATCTTGGCGCTCGTCATTCGCTGCGGCGGCGTCGCGCCGCCGGGCTCCGCGACATTGACCTCGCCTTCGCGGTACACACCGATGCCGTCGATTGTGTGCGCGAGCTGCTTGTAGGTGTAGTACGTCGCGGGCGCCTGCGGCTGATGCATCAACCCGAATGACGGCATGTCGTGCCACGCCGCGACGAGCCGCTCCGGATTTCCGAACGGAAGCGGACGCAGCAGCACGCCGTTCACCACGGCGAAAATTGCGACGCTCGCTGCGATGCCGATCGCGAGTGTCACGATCGCCGCGATCGAAAATCCGGGCGAACGGCGGAGCGATCGTATGGCGTGACGCAGTTCATGCATGGACGCATCGATCCACCAGCTGTTCCGCTCGCGCTGCCGGCGGTGTCGGTCGATGTCGGCCAGTTCGCGCCGTGATGCGGCGAGGTCGCCGAACTCCGCTTCCGCGATTCGGCGCGCGCCTTCCGCTGTTTGTCCGGCCGCCACGAGATCGCGCACGCGGCTCTCGATGTGAAATGCGATCTCGTCGTCGACGTCCCGCTCGACGCGGCCGCCAAAGTTGCGCGCCACGCGGCGCAGCCCCGGAATTCGCGGCTCCTCGCGCATCAGCGGTCCCCCCATGCCGTCGCGTTCAGCACGCGAAACAATCCTTCGGAGTAGCGCGCCAGCCGCGACGATTCGGCGCGCAGCTGCGCGCGGCCGCGCGCCGTGAGCTGGTAGTACTTTGCCCGCCGGTTGTTGTCGGAGAGTCCCCAGTCGCTCTCGACCCAGCCTTTGTCCTCGAGACGGTGGAGCGCGAGATAGAGCGCGCGATCCTCGACCGCCAGCGCGTCGCGCGACGTTTCCTTGATCCATCCCGCGATGCCGTAGCCGTGGCGCGGACCCCAGGTCAGCGTCTTCAGGATCAGCGCGTCGAGCGTCCCGCGCATCAGGTCATCGGATTCCCGCGCCATCGTATCTCCCCGGAGATTCTCCGGGAACGATAGCGCGGCATACCGCCGGCGCGCAAATTCCAGCGGCGCGGAGCGGGGTTAAAAGAGAAAGCCCGGCGATCACCAGCCACGGTGACGCCGGGCGGTCCAGAGCCCACCTATCACTGGACGACAACGTTGACTCTTGGTGCAAAAACGTCGCGGGACCCCTCCCGCTGCTAGGATTACCCAGGCAAGGGTAAAAACGTCACAATGATGACATTCCGGGGGATTTTGACCCCCATTTGAGAGGGAGAACCGAATGGTGCACGTGTCACTCAAATTGGGGGCAATTTCGGGCTTTCTGGGCCTGATGTTCAGTCTGGCCGCACCGGCGGACGCCGTCAAACCCGACACCTCGATGCTCGTCTCGACCGACTGGCTCTCCAGGAGCCTTGGCGATCCGTCCGTCATTGTCATCGTCGTCGACCGCACCGACTCCGCGTACCACGCCGGCCATATTCCCGGCGCGCGCTATCTGCCGTATGCGAGCCTTGGCCAGACGGTAGATGGAATCCAGCTCGAACTGCCGTCACCCGATTCCATCAAGAGTCTTTTTGAATCCGTCGGCGTGTCAAACGGCTCGCACGTCGTGCTCACGGGGCGGCCGCTCACCGTGACGCGCGCGTTCTACACGCTCGATTACATCGGATTGGCGCACGTGTCGGCGCTCGACGGCGGCTTTACAAAATGGAATCGTGAAGGTCGTCGCAGCGAGATGACGAATCCCGCCATCCTGCGCGGACATATCACGCCCGCGCCGCGGCCGGAAATTGTCGCGAAGGCGCCGTGGGTGCTGGATCGCGTCGGCAAGAAGGGATTTTCGTTCATCGACACGCGCACCGACAGCGAATACCTCGGGCTCAGCTCGCGCGGCGGTTTGCGCAGTCTCGGTCATCTCGACGGAGCACGGCGCCTCGAATGGCAGGAGGCGTTCACGGATTCAAATGACTTCTCGCCCAAGAGCCTCGCCGAGCTTGGCAAAATGTGGAACGAGCGCGTTGTGCCCGGCGACACGGTGATCGCCTACTGCTACATCGGATATCGCGCGAGCGGCAGCTATTTCATATCGCGGCTGCTCGGCTATCCGGCGAAGCTCTACGATGGCTCGTATGACGAGTGGGCGAAGCTCAAATATCCCACGGTCACGACGGTGACACCCCTGCGGCGGCCCTGACGGGACCTTCGAACTCGCACGCGATCACGGAACAGACCGGATCGCTTGGCCGCTCCGGGAGTGAAATCACGAGACCCGCGTCCGCGCGCCGCGTCACGGT
Source organism: Gemmatimonadaceae bacterium (assembly GCA_036003525.1). GTDB lineage: Bacteria > Gemmatimonadota > Gemmatimonadetes > Gemmatimonadales > Gemmatimonadaceae > Fen-1231. The sequence continues at coordinate 3,160 of DASYSH010000548.1, forward strand.
GAGCGCGGTGCGCCCCGCGTCACCGAGCAGCCAGGCCCGGCGCGGCGGATCGTACATGCCGGGCAGAACCAGCTCGCGCGACGCCGGCCACTCAGGCAGGAAACTGTAGAGCAGGTTTTCCTTGCGCGTCGCACGGAATCCGGCGTTCGCGAACGGCGATGCCATGGTGCCGCGAATCGCGTCCGCATGCGCGCGCATCCAGCGGCCGATCCCGTCGAGGCGTTCGGCACTTTCCGGCGGCACAAGCCCTTCGCCCGTCGGGCCGACATTCAGCAGGAGGTTCCCGCCTTTCGACGCCGTTTCGACGAGCATGCCCACCAGCGTCGTCACGCTCTTGAAATTGTGATCGGCGCGATTGTAACCCCAGTTCCCGTTCATCGTCACGCACGATTCCCAGTCCACACCGGGAATGCCGCGATCGGGAATTTCCTGTTCGGGTGTGCTGAAGTCGCCGATCTCGGCTTTCGCGAGCTTTGCGTTCAATCCGCTCGATTGCTTCGGCGCGACGCGGCTATTGATAATCAGATTCGGCGAAAGCGCGCGGCATTTGTCAGCAAGCGCGACTCCGAGTTCGCGCGTCCATGTATTCTCCCACTCGCCGTCGAACCAGAGCACGCCGATGTCGCCGTAGTGCGTGAGCAGTTCCTCGACCTGCGCATGGAGATACGCGACGTATCGGCTGAACTGCGCGCCGTCCACGGGGCGTGACGCGAGTTCCCAGTCACGACGCGGCAAATAATCAGGATGGTGCCAGTCCATGATCGAGTGATACCAGCACGGCCGCACACCGTGGCGCCTGCACGCGTCCGCGACCATGCGCATGATGTCGCGCTTGTACGGCGTGTGCATCACGCTCCAGTCGGTTCGCCTGGAATCGAACAGGCAGAATCCATCGTGATGCTTCGTCGTGATCACCAGATATTTCGCGCCAGCGGCGGCGGCGAGCGACGCGAGGCGGTCCGCATCGAACTCCGTGGGATTGAAGCGCGGCAGCAGCGTCTCGTACACATCGACCGGGATCTTCGCATTGTTGCGAATCCACTCGGCGTAATCCGTGCGCCCGCCCCACTCGCCCGCGAGGACCGAGTACAATCCCCAGTGCACGAACATTCCGAACCGCGCCTCGCGCCACCACGCCATGCGATCGGCGGCAAATGGAGTGATCGGTTCGAAGATGTTCAGCCGTGAAAGGCCGGCCGCGCCGAGTGCGAATGCACCGGTGCTTCGCAGAAAGTCGCGCCGGTCGAGCGGCATCATTCGCCCGCGAAACGCGCGATGCGAAAAGGCGAGAGGTCGAACCGCGGAGGCTCGCCCATGATGTCGTCCGCGA